>JBJKPH010000106.1:0-1736 GCA_046706585.1 Bacteroidales bacterium
GACCAAGGACGAAAGGGTCAACCTGGTATATGCAGTTACAATAGATGTACCGAATGATGGCAGCCTCAAAAGCGGCATGCCCGGAGAAGCAATATTTAATGTTTCAGAATAGCAGTTATTATGATCGTTGCAAGGGATATTGAGAAGAACTGGGATTCCGTTCAGGCACTTTCAGGAATATCCTTTAACATTGAACGGGGTGAACTGTTCGGTTTTATAGGTCCCGACGGGGCTGGAAAAACAACCCTCTTCAGGATACTTACAACCCTGCTTGTACCCGATGCCGGCAGTGTTACGATCATGGGGCACGATACGGTAAAAGGGTACCGGGAACTTCGTAAGAATATAGGATATATGCCCGGGCGATTCAGTCTTTACCAGGATCTTACCGTTGAGGAGAACCTTGAATTCTATGCAACAGTGTTTGGTACTACGATCAGCGAAAATTATGACCTTATAGCAGATATCTACAGGCAGATAGAACCTTTTAAAAAAAGACCTGCCGGAAAGTTATCAGGAGGGATGAAACAAAAGCTGGCCCTGTCGTGTGCAATGATCCACAAACCCGAACTGCTCATTCTTGATGAACCGACCACAGGTGTGGATGCAGTATCAAGGGCTGAATTCTGGGATATGCTCAAGAAGCTTATAACAAAAGGTATTACAATAGTGGTATCCACGCCATACATGGATGAAGCAACAAGATGTTCGCGGATCGCCCTGATACAATCAGGAAAATTGCTGGAGGTCGACACCCCCGCAAATATCCGTAGCGGATTCAGCACAACCCTGTATACAGTAACTGCTTCTGACAACTATAAACTCCTTAAGACTCTGCGGGAGTACAGGAACACAGGATCGGCCTATGCATTTGGTGATTCGGTCCATTTAACGCTCAGGGAGGGACAGCCGGGAGAAGAACTGTACAGATTCCTTGGGGAGCATGGTATCGAAAATCTTAAGATCGGGGAATCACCGGCAGGCATTGAAGACCGTTTCCTGGAACTGATGGAAAAAAAGTAAGTGATGGACGACCTGGCAATATATGTAAAAGACCTGGTAAAAAAATTCGGCTCGTTCGTAGCCAATGACAATCTCAGCTTTGAGGTCAGGAAAGGAGAGATCTTCGGATTTCTCGGGGCGAACGGGGCAGGAAAAACCACAGCCATAAGGATACTTTCGGGCCTGTCGAGGCCAACCTCAGGGATCGTCAGGGTTGCCGGCTTCGACGTATACAGGGAAACCGAGAAAATAAAACGAAATATAGGATATATGTGCCAGAAGTTCAGCCTCTATGAAGACCTCACCGCCAGGGAGAACATTGAGCTGTACGGAGGAATTTACGGATTGAGACGAAAAGTGATCAGGACAAGAACAGACCGCCTGTTCGGGAAACTGAGCTTCGGTGACTATGCCGATACGCTGATTGCCGACCTGCCGCTGGGACTGAAACAAAAACTGGCTTTTTCGGTTGCAGTGTTTCACGATCCAAAGATCGTTTTCCTCGATGAACCCACCAGCGGAGTCGACCCGGTTACAAGAAGGCAGTTCTGGGAACTGATATACCAGACCGCTGCGAACGGCATAACCGTTTTTGTTACAACTCATTACATGGATGAGGCAGAGTACTGTAACAGGATATCAATTATGAATGAAGGAAACAACCTCGCGCTTGACACTCCTGCACGATTAAAGGAGAAATACAGGGCCCATACGATCGAGGATGTATTTATATC
>JBJKPH010000107.1:0-2630 GCA_046706585.1 Bacteroidales bacterium
GAAACAGAGAGCGGGAGCTTACAAATCTACTGAGCTTCAAAGAATGGAATACCAGATAAGTAAAAGCGGAAAGTATTTCAGGGTGCAGTGTGTTATGTTCCATGACGAAAGCTTTGAGATTATCCTCAGCGACATAACAACCATGGAGACCAACAGGATAATAAAACAACAGGTAACATCAAACATAGCACACGAGCTTAAAACACCCGTTTCATCAATAAAAGGTTATATAGAGACCATCCTTAATGATCCGTCAATAGACCCTGTAAGGCAGAAATATTTCCTTGAAAGGGCTATGTCGCAAACAGAAAGGCTTTCACAGCTTATAAATGATATTGCCGTCTTAAATAAGATCGAAGAGGCAGCTAGAAATTTCAACTTCGAGAAAATAAACATCTACGATGTAATAAATGAAGTTCGTGATAATTTCAAATCAGCCATTGAGCAGAGAAAAATGAACGTTGAGAGCAATGTGGAAAGTACTATAATTGTAAAAGGTAACAGGTCTTTGCTTCTTTCAGTCTTCCAGAACCTTCTTGAAAACTCCATTTCCTATGCCGGAGAGAACTGTACAATAAAAATAAGCATGTTCCATGAAGACGAAAACTTCTACCATTTCTCATTTTCGGATAATGGTGTAGGCATCCCTGAAGAACACCTGGGCCGTGTATTTGAAAGATTTTACAGGGTCGATTCGGGGCGGTCCAGAAAGCAGGGAGGCACCGGACTGGGTTTGTCAATAGTTAAAAATGCGATAATACTTCATAAAGGTGAAGTATCAGTGAAGAAAATCCAGACCGGGGGTGTTGAATTTCTATTCAGCCTGCCCAAATTCAAGAATTAGACCGAAAGGTCAGATTGCATACCTGATATCGTAATCTCCGACAAGTGCATGTGAAGCATCCTTTGCCTTTTTGATAAGCTCATAATGCAACGACTCCGTATCCAGTATTATTCCCTGGAATCGCCCCAGGGAACATGATCCGCAATTAAGATATCTCTTTTTCTTATTCAGGTAATAAGTATGGTGTGATTCCAGTTTATGAGTATGCGCAAGTATAACAACATCGTGCTCTTTCAGTAATTTCAGCGCATATGTGAGATACTTGATAGTATTATATCTCTTGGGTATATGATGGATATTCTCCTGGAAAGCAACAATACGAAAATAAATATCCATCAGGAACCTGGAATGGGATAGTTTCTTGAGCAATGAAAAGCCAAATTTACTAACTGCTCTCCCAAGTCTTGACCCGTTGAACCAGTCGGCATTATGACCGTGTTCAATATGTATTGTCTGCCCATGCGAATTTGTAATCTGGTAACTTTGGAGTCCTGAACTACTTACTATATCATGATTACCCCTTATAAATACAAAATCCCTGTCGGTAAAATATCTCATTAGTAAAGGGTGCGCAGATTCTATTTCATCAAAGCGGTATTTTAGTAATTCGAATGTATCCCCGTTAAATATCACTTTTTGCACAGAATAACGGTCGCGTAACATTTCAATCTCCTCTATCAGGCCGTCGTCTGACCACTGGAAAGTACCGAACCTGTCGTTTGTATCTATGTGAAGATCTGATATAACAAGAATGTTCATTTTGCCTGTTTTCAGGCAAAAATAACCATGCCATGTTACATTATTGTTAAAGGATGAATAAGCTTTGGTTTAATTTTGCCAACTGTACCTCAGGCCCTTACAGTAAGAAGCCTTGGCCTCACCTTAAGCCTGACCCTTATTGGCCTGATGCTCCTGAACTTATACCCAACCTTATTAACAGCCACTGCTATTACGGAATATTTAACAAGCTGGCTGAAAAGTGTTGTGAGTCCGAAAAGAATAATATTGATATTAAAAACACCAGATGAAATGGCAAAGATACCATAAGGTATTGGTGTCATGTTTGAAATAAACAGTAATCCGACACCGTACCTGGAGTATAAAAAATGCATTTTATCGTAACTGTGTTCCGAGAAACCAGGCACGTTATCAAGTATAAAATGACCGATGGACGATATATCACCACTTGCCGTGAGCCATACAAAATGGCCCGTAAGGTAACCAATAATTGATCCTGTAAGTGTCCCCAAAGAAAAAATAACCACATATTTGGCGGCGGCTGAATTCTTGATTATGAGAAGCATTATGAAAAAAGTCGTAACAGGCAAAGGAAGGAATGAAGCATCGGCCACAGCAAAAACATAAAGCATCAGATCGGCCCATCTGGTACCAGCGAGGCTCATGCTTTTATTATGAATTTTCCTGAAAGTCAGATTTATAAATTTCATACCCTATTGACTACACATTTATTTTAAGTCTGCAAAAGTGGTGATTTTTTTAATACAATATGCAAAAAAACCTGTTAAATTGTTGTTAATATATTAGTATAGAGTTTCTAACAAATAAATCAACAAAATGTTTCCTCAGGAATAACATTAAGTTGATTTTACTGTCCTGCACGACAATATGCTCTTATAGTACAGGTGAAAAAAAGCTGTGATCAGAACCAGTACCCGAAATTTGCCGAGAATGTCGGTGCTTTAACACCATTGGAATAACCTAACAGCAGATCAATTGGGCCCAGTATTGTTTTGATGGAATAATCGATACCTCCTCCCCAGTAGTT
>JBJKPH010000108.1:0-2461 GCA_046706585.1 Bacteroidales bacterium
TATCAGTATAATCTGTTGAGAGGGCCAGGTCTTTGGGATTTGTAACCGCATCATCGTACTGACCACGTGCCCTGATGGCAAAAGTACCCGTTGATCCTTCAGCAGGCCTTATGAACAACAGAACCTGTGTTTCTCCCTCTGCAACCTGAATTATCTGCGAATTGGTCTGGAATCCGTTATCAATATCTTCGAAATAGGGAGTAACCCCATCGGCATGATAAGCAGAAACCATGATATCGGCAGCATACGTTTCGTCAGGGTTCTTATCTCCTGCATCCTTCCACGCCAGGTCGATCCTTGCTTCATTGTCTATAGTGATCTTCATTATTAACTCTTCGTCACTATTCACTTCAAACTCCTGCCAGTCGCCAAGTAACTCAAGGTCGATATATTTTGTGAAGATCACTGGTTCCTTTTTGCAGGAATTTGCCATAATAATCCCCAGTACTGCCCAAAATATCAATGCTGTCTTTTTCATCATAATCTTGTAGTATTATTCGATATGTACATATTTGCAATTCGCTTTCAAATATAACAGGGATTTCTTTATTGTCAAGGATGTGAAAAGGTGTTTTTAAATATTTGTTCCAGGATAAGATCAGAGGTTTTCCTTGAACAGGATTATCAGAAAATTCACCGCGGCGATCTCCTATTCTGATAATTAAGTATATTGATCAAAAGTAGCAACAGACATTAATCCGTTTTGCGGGGTAGTTCACCGTTAAACTTCCTCTGTTTACCGATTAGTACTAGATCAGAAGTATGTGAGAAAATATTTTTGAGTAAATTGCTTTATATAACCAAAAAACAAACGACATGGATAATGATGCAAGAAGGAACGGACCGGCGGGAGCTGTCTACGGGCTGGGATTTATAGGAGCAGCCATATATTTTATTTCACATGCCACAGGATTCTGGGTAGGCGTACTGGGTTTCCTGAAAGCTATTGTATGGCCGGTATTTCTGGTGTATGATGCATTCAATGCTTTCCTTGGCTGAGACAGAAAACAGTTTAGGGTAAGGGATTAGGGTTACATGAGGAGTTTCAGCGACAGGTCATCCTGACCAGGATGACCCATTTCAGATGAATCACTCCGGTTACTTATTCAATATATGTATTGGGGAGGTTGTTACTTTTTTCTGAAATATCCCGGCGGAGCAGAAAATGTTTGTTTAAACACTTCCTGCCCTGCCCGGATTAATGAGAATTATTTTCCCGATGTATCGTCCTCAGTTGATTTTTCCAGTTCATCGAGAGCATCGTTGAGATCTTTTGTTGCCTTATCAAGGTCTTTCCCCATGTCCTGGAACATTTTTTCAGTATCGGTCCCGAAATTATCCATAAATTTATTGGCAGCCTTTTTGGTGAAGAAGCCAATTATAAGGAACAGGATGATCAGGGCAGCAAACACCCAGCTAATTACTTTTGCTGATCCTTCCTTACCCTTAAGTGAACCAACCAGTGCGTGGCACAACATGTACAAACCATAAAGGTTTATCACGGAACTGACGATTGATAAGAGAGTCAGATTAATTCCTCCCAGGAATCCGAAAAAGGCTCCTACAGGCATCAGTACCATCATGGCAGCTGACACCCGGATATTTGACTCGAAATCGGTGCTACCCCCGCATATTGCAGAGATTATCAGAATGATTATCCCTCCGACAAACACACCTATCAATGCTCCGATAATTGACCAGATCAGTGCCATGAAACCGATTGCGCCACCTAGCATGCCTCCTCCGACACTCAGGTGAAGCAAGCCCCAGATAAGTCGTATGATCCCTGTGAGGACACCGTACATTAAAGCTTTAAGTATCGGCTCTCCCAGGCCTCCCGAAGTTCTCATCGAAGAGAAATACTCCTTAGGTTTAAAAATGGAATCGATAGATTCCTTAATGAAAGAGTTGAAATTGAAAGATTCTGTACTCATAATCAAGGTTTTGGTTTATACTTGGTAATTTCAGTTCGTTTTCAGCCGTAATTAAGTTTCTCTAAGTTATAAAAATATTATTATTGTTACCCGGAAAAAAATTCATTTATCTTTGATAAAATCGTTAATATCATATTCAAAATGCTTTACATTCTTGATCATCCCCTGATCAAACACAAACTAAGTAATCTGAGACAGAAAGAGACCGGCAGCAGAAATTTCAAGATCATTCTGAATGAAATTGCAGGGCTGATGGCATACGAGATATCACGTGATCTGCCCCTTACCGGTACGACTATTGAAACACCAGTCAGCCGGTGCGATGCCAGCGTGCTTTCAACAGATATTATTCTTGTTCCGATTCTCAGGGCCGGACTGGGAATGGTAGAGGGCATATCGAACCTGATCCCTGAGGCAAGGATAGGACACATCGGTATTGCCAGGAACGAAACTACTCTTGAACCCGAGGCATATTACGAAAAATTACCTGCCGGTATAAATGGTTCCATAGTAATGATTCTCGACCC
>JBJKPH010000109.1:0-2296 GCA_046706585.1 Bacteroidales bacterium
AACCATTAATTGATGTATCATTGTTATTACATACAATTATCTTTCCATCCGGCAGATAATCGAATGATACCTTTTTAAGCAGGACCCAGTAATCGAGCAAATCCTTTACTGTGGTCAAATCAAGATCTCCCCTGTCGCGTATATCCGACATGTAAGAAAGCAGCTTGTCGAAATACGGATTAATTACCATCTTCCCATCTTTTAAATTGATTACACCATGGCCTGAACCGAATCTTACGTAGTAACCATGATTAATGCATATACCCCATTCTGAAATCAGTTTTTCAATAAGATTTCTTTCATGCTCCACAGAGCTCTGGTCCATATCTTTGAAGTCCCTGTAAAAATCATCAGTCGCCCAGGAATAAAAATCCCGGCTTATTGTCGGATTCTGCCACGCTATGGGAGTCGGGTAAGATGTACCTTTACCAGGAAGAAAGCAATTCATCTCATTCTTTTGACCATACCTTACTATGAGATCCACCATAGCTTTGTAAAAACTCATTTCTCTCAACTCCCCCGGTGCGAAATAGCGAGACCAGAGATTCACGGCCACATTATAAAATTTTAAATGAAGCAAATTTTTCTTAATTGAATATGTATCCATTTCCTCAATGGCAGGGCTCCAGAAATATCTGGTGTTATATCTCTGCCATAAATCGGCACTGTACAAGGCAGCAGTGGAATCCAATCCGTCAGCCACAAAACACTCACGGTTAATTTTTCCGTTATAAAAGCCATGGTCAATCCATGATTTCGTGTTATACCTGTCGTGCATAAAACTGATTGATTCCTCCAGCCTGGACCTGGTTGAATTCAGGTTCTCAGGTGTATGAAGGCACAGATCATATAAACCGGTGGAATTTAGTTCATCGAGGAAATTTCTGAACTCAGGATAATCAGGATCATCCATAACTGATACATATATAGCACTATCCGGATTAAAAAAGAATACAGATTTTGTAACAGGAATCCTGTGTGCAGCAAAGCCACCCGTTGCATTGTTTAATTCAGATATATCCTCCGACCCAAAATATGCTGCCCTGTTCGACCTTATTGTTCCTCCATCTGCATGTTCAGTAAAAACATAAGCTGCCAGGAAGCCATATGGAGTCAGTTTAAGCCTGGGGATTCGCCCCGGTGCATTAAAATGTATAGCAAAGGATCTGCTAACAACTTCACCCGAAACAGGTTCTGAACATGAAAGATCATCCCATTTTCCGCCGGCATCTTGCTGATAGGGATAGTGAACAAAAGGGTGGTCGAGGTAATAATCAAGGTTGATAAAGAGTCTTTTTTGTTTCGTTTCAAGCTGAAGAGAAGAGACATCCTGGCAGTTGTAAATAAGAGCCGACCTTTCTCCTTTTCCAAAACGCACCCCCTGCCTCTGCAACCAGTACTGAGGCATAAATTTCCCGGAAATCAATTGCCTGTTTTTTAAATAAATCTCTGATACGGGTACATCAAAACCTGCTATAACAGATTCTCGTTCTATTTGTACCTCTTTAGTATACCTGGTTTTGACTGTCACATTAAGCCTTGCCCTGTCTCTTGGAACAGTAAGTGTAAGTCCAACCTGAGTGCCCTTTGCTCCTATTCCTGAAATAAGCAAGGTGGAGTCATTGCGCAATTTGACGGAGATACTATCAAGTCCAACCTTTGATGCAGCTCCTTTGTAGGATGAATAATACTTCAGTCCTGACAGTATCAGATTACCATTTGTGGTTTTAACTCTTATTTCACCTGATTTACTCGCATCGAGAATGTATCCAAGCCCTTTAATCTCATATTTATCAACATCATTTTTATTTATGCTGAACAGATCTGCCTTTAATGAAGGCAAATAAGATACCGGTTGACCTGCCTTAAAATATCCGAGGACAAACAGAAGCACTATCAGTATACCTGATAATAAAATGATTAATGACAGCCTTAAAAACGATCGCTTTTTAGAACCAGACAGATGCATTTTTTATTCAGATCAAAGTTTAAATATATACAAGATTGACTTTCAATCTCAACCAAAAGTAAAAAATATCAGAAAAAGTCTGAATAAATATGGCTTGAAATCCATATAAGTAAAAGTGATACCAGACATATCACTTAAAGGTAATGAAGGAATTACATTAAATATGACAATCTTATTGCTTAATGCGCAAGATCAATGATCAATTTTTGAAAATCGTGCCTGACCTTATTTGAATCGAAGAGATCCATAGCAAGGCTTACTGCATTCTGTCCAAGTTTTTTCCTGTATTCAAGATCATCAACAAGCCTTTTTAATGCAAGGTTAATT
>JBJKPH010000110.1:0-4251 GCA_046706585.1 Bacteroidales bacterium
GTAAGGAGAATGAAGCCAGGGATGGGATGGACATATCTCTTTGTATATATTATCCAAAAAGAAAAATACTTGAATATGCAGGTGCTTTTAATCCTCTTTACCTTTTCAGGGAAGGAAAACTCACTGAATATAAAGCCGACAGGATCCCGGTAGGCTTCGATTCTGCACGCGAATGTTTCACCAACCACAGGATAACTATCAGGGAAGGTGATGTCATCTATCTGTTCTCTGATGGCATCTATGACCAGTTTGGAGGACCTAACCTGAAAAGATTCAGTACAAAAAACTTTAAAGTACTGCTGACGGGAGTATCACAGTTCCCTATGAAAAAACAGAGAAGTATCATTTATGACAGGTTCACAGAATGGAAAGGGAGTGAGGAACAGATCGATGATGTTGTTCTACTCGGTATCAGATTCTAGGCTACCTGATCAATATCAGAGATCGACCGGTCAGGTCAATAGGTTTTTGTCATACTTGCCGGCACTGCAATGACATAGTTTGCAACGCCAAGGTTATCACTTTCAAGTTTGTCGATATCATCCTGCTCGACAATTTCAATAGTCTTGATTACCAGGTCATCACGTGATTGCTTCAGATACCAGACTATTCCTTCAAAGTTGGATGAATGATACGATCCGTTATAGTGTACGAAAATATTACCTTCATCATAGTTCTGAAGTATTGAATATGACATCGTTGCATCCTTCACTGCCTGTGCTTTTGGAATATTATCGCTCATATGTCCCGGCATCCCTTCCATAGAAAGCATATCACTGTAACATTTAACAGTGGGATCGTACAGAATGGGGAGCGGAGCGATATATTCCTTTGCCTCATCAGAAAGTGAATCGAGTACTTCAAGACCTTTTCTGCTGACCATTGAAGCGTATCGCCTGGGTATGTTTGTAGCTATAAATCTTATACCCTTTTCTCTTGCAAGATCAAGAAGTGGTTTGTAATCTGTCTTATAATTATTCCAGAGTTTCACCTCAGCCTCGAACTTGTCGCTTTCATACAGACCTCCGAGATATTCATCGATCAACAACTGGTTATCACGCTCAAACATTTCAGCACCCATGACAAGGTCACCCTTCCTGATCTCCGACAGATCACCGGTTATTTCATACTCCATCCAGTGTGCAACCGGATCATTATGTATCTCACCGATGAAAACCACATCAGCTTCAGAAATATCTTTCATCATTTCATTATAGCCAACCTCTTTACCATTGCTGTCGAATAGTCTGTATGCAGGTTTGTCGCTCTTAAATGCGAGGGTTGTAATTGATACGATTAATATCAGGGCTGATAATTTATTCATCGGCTGATATCTTGAAAGGTTAAAATAATCTGTAAAATGTTATTCGATTATCGTGCCATCCTCCATCAGAACATCATATGTATAACCATAACCGAAATCCTTATCGAGGGCAATGGTTCCTTCAAATGTTACTACTGCTCCTATTTCAGGACTTTGATCGGTAGTAACTGTAAGATCAAAATGACCGTCCGATTCCGTACCATCCTGAATGTGTACCCAGTTTTTACCCATAATGGCACTATTGACCTTTGTTACCTGTCCCTTTATCTTTACTGTCTTCCCGTCATATTTCTTCATGTCCGAAAACAGAGTGGCTTTAGATATGCCACCTACAGCAGGATCAACAGTTACATTGGCTTTATCGACAGATACCGTACCGGTATGGCTCGCCGGCATTGATGATACTTCCTGTGATGCATCAACAGGTCCTTTGCCCGATTGCCCGCATGAAACTGATAAAAATATAATTGCTGTTAAAAAAAATAGATTTCTCATCGATACTGTTTTAAATTAATAGATACAAAAATAAGAATATTCCTCAGAGCAAACAGCTAATATAGCAATTTCATAAAAATCTGTCTACACCGTTAACAGGATCATTACATGACAGCCATACCATAAAAAAGGGTGCCCCATATTAAACAGGGCACCCCGGATATTTTTAATCATGATCCTACTTCAGAGTCGGATCGGGATGTGCAATCTTGGCTGAGTACTTGACAAAATCGAATTCCTTATGGAAAGGATTTTCAGGATTGTGGCATTTAATACAAGTGTTCTTGTCTGGAATAACAAGACCATTCTTTATGCTCTGTTCCTGGTTCTTCATGATTGTGGGTGATCTGTAAACACTGCCCGGTCCGTGGCATGACTCACATGACACACCTTCGGCAGCTGTTATACCAGCACGCAGTTTTGCATCAACAGCGTTGAATGTTGAATGACATTTAAGACATTTTTCCTCTTTTGTCGGGTCTGCAATACCGTTCTTCTTAGCATAATCAAGTGATGCCTGGCTGCTGAGCGACTCCATGGCCTTTGCATGCGGACCTTTGGCCCACTTGTTATACTGGTCACCTGTGGTCGGCTTCATATGGCACGCCTTGCATTTTGCGGCACCTATGTACTTGAACTGCTGAGCGTTCAGACTTCCTCCTATTAAGAGAATAACTGTCAGGATTGAGATAATTTTCTTTGATAACATAGCAGTTGTTTTTAATTATAACATGTTTGGTTTTTCAAATATCTGTAACATATAGAAAGAACAAATATATATATTTTCAGTTTTAATCCTTATCCCTGTTGCACTTTTTGTTAATTGTTTAACATTTTAAAACATTATTCTTTTTTTTATACGCCTTTAATATCGTTTAATGCATATATCTTGGCATTATTTATATGTGAAGGGTAAATGTTTCAGAAATGTGCCGGAGTATTGGTTACCGTTAGGAGCAGATCTACTTCCCCATTGTTAGTCGCAGATTCGGAGATCTGCGACTTCACCATGGACAGTGCACTGGTCGCGATTAGAAATCACGACCATAACTGTTCCGGGGGGGAATCTGCGACAACCTGATTACGTGAGGAGCAGTAATAGCATCATAAAAAGACTTTTCACTACTTTTGTCAAAAATATCCTATGGCCGGCAGTTTTAATAAGGATCTGCAGTACTACAAATTCTGTCTTTACGGTTTTCTTAAGAACCTGAGGTTCTATGAGCCTTTTTTTCTCCTGTTCCTTTTAGGCAAGGATATTTCATATTTAGGGATAGGTGTTCTGTACAGTATCAGGGAAATAGTTGTCAATCTGCTCGAAATTCCGACAGGAATAATAGCCGACAGTGCAGGAAGAAAAAGGACTATGGTTGTTTCTATGGTAAGTTACATATTATCATTCCTCACCTTTTACTTTGCCGAAAGTTATTTCCTTCTGGTTATCGCAATTATTCTATATGGTATAGGTGATGTTTTCAGGACAGGTACTCACAAGGCAATGATATTTGATTACCTTGATGAACATGGATGGGCTGATCAGAAGGTAGAGTATTACGGGCATACAAGGTCATGGTCGCAGACAGGATCGGCAGTGTCATCGCTGCTTGCAGCATTTATTGTAATAGTAACCAGGAATTACTCGGTAGTATTTCTTATTGCCGTTATACCATACCTTTTGAACCTGATAAATCTTATATCATACCCCTCTTACCTTGACGGTGAGCAAAATAAACCCGATACCCGTCTTTTCAGACAAAGGTTCAGGGAAGTAGCAGGATCAATACTGATCACATTCCGTCAGAAAAGATACCTGAGGATATTCTCAAATTCTTCAATACCCAGTGGTTTCTATGATTCGGTCAAGGATTACCTTCAGCCGGTAATTGTCTCATTTGTTGTTGCCCTGCCACTGTTACACCGGATTGGCAATGAGAACAGGAGTTCGGTAATGATCGGTATTGTATATTTTCTTATATATCTCCTTTCAGGAAGTGCTTCAAGGCACTCATCACTGTTCAGCAAATATTCCGGAGGTGTATACCGCGGTATGAATATCACTTTCATAGTACTTCTTGCCTGTTGTATATTCTCAGGACTGTTCTTTCATTTCGGCCTTGAATCGCTATCGGTACTGTTCTTCGTTCTGATATACATATTTGAAAATGCCCGCCGTCCTCTCTGCGTATCTACAATAGCTACGGAGACAGGAAGAAAAACACTAAGCACCTATCTGTCGGTCGACAGTCAGCTTAAATCCTTCGTTACAATGATAATCAGTCCCGTCCTGGGATTTATTGCCGACCTTATCTCTCCCGGCGCCGGGCTTGCCACCATTACTATTTTCCTCATACTTCTCTTCCCTCTCGTCAGGGTAAGAAACCCGGCACTGGAAATCGGGTTACTTCTTCATAACATAGGCCGGGCGGTGCCCG
>JBJKPH010000111.1:0-3332 GCA_046706585.1 Bacteroidales bacterium
CACCAGGGTGAACTCCTCGCAGTGACCCTCAATGTAATAACGGCCATGTGTAATAAAGAATTTCGAACACCGGATTTTGAACCGATATTCAACATAGAACATATCGGACTCGCCCCACGTCCCATGCATGGATTATGAAATATTCCAAAAGAATTTTAAATTTGGTTATAAAACCTGATAAAGATGAGTACTGAAAACCTAAAACAGTTTGAAACCAGCGAGAACCTTCAGAAGATGGTACTGAATATCATGTACACCATGAGGGAGAAGTACAACAAGTACCCGGAGTACAAAACCATTATGATGAACCTTACAACGGTATCGCGTGAGCTGAACGCGATCAGGATCAAGGAGATAACCGGGGAGCTTGAAACTGAAGGAGAGCAATAAGGGAATATCGAACACCGAACACCGAATAACGAATATCGAATATCGATTAACGATTTTTGAAGCTTAATGTTATTTAGTTCCCTTACAGATATTGTCCTGGGTTGTTTTTACGGTTTTAACAAATATTGAAATTAATTCGTTGCACTCAGAATGGGCAATATATACTTTTTCAGTGTCTTGAATAAGTTGAGATCGGATTATGATCTTTAAGCAAATATAACTCTCCCTTAATTCTTTCAGAATGATCTTTATTTTATGAACAAAGTCTTTTCTCGATTCAGCACTTTGTGCTTCACCATAATTCAAAGCAGGAGAAGTTCCTGACCGGACAAGTTGACTTGCAAGATGATTCCCTGTTACTGATTTGGGGAGCTTTTTGGATATTTCAATTGATAATGCAGCAAAATCAATTAGTCTTTCTTCAAGATCGAATTTATTCATAGTATTGAATTTGAAGAGCAGCAATTATTCCAAATTCAAGTTATGAAAGTTCAGTCAAAATTCAAACATCGTTAATCGATATTCTTAATTCCCTTTCTTCCAGATAATCATGATCCCATCACGTACCGGCAGCAAAACATTCCCGACCCGGTCATCAGAGGCTACCATATTATTGAATTTTTGGATCCCCATGGTCATAGGGTCTTTTGTCTTATCGATCACTTTCCCTCCCCACAGCACGTTATCGGCAATAATGAATCCACCTTTCCTTACTTTCGGGAGCAGGGCATTATAGTAATCACAGTACTCCCTTTTATCACCGTCGATAAAAACCATATCGAACAGATCCCCGAGTTCTGGAATAATCTCAAGGGCGTCACCTGTATGCATAATAACCCTGCCTTTAAGTCCGGCTTTATTAATAAAACCGGCAGCAAGATCATGCAATTCATCGTTTATCTCTATTGTATCGATCGTCCCATTTTTGGGCAGGGCAGAGGCCATGCTGATCGTTCCGTATCCTGTATATGTACCTATTTCGAGCACCTTCTCAGCGCCGGTCATACGGATCATCATTTCCAGAAAACGGCCCAGCAGGTGTCCCGATGTCATGTTCGGATTTATCACAGAGGTATGTGTAACACGGAACAATTCACCAAGCAGTGGACTTTCGGGTGAAGTATGGTTCCCTATATAATTATCGATCTCGATCTTACCCATTACCTGTATATTAAAGTTGATATGGAATCTTCGTTAAATATCCCGTTTGCTATATTTATAAGCTGTTCGGAGGTTATCATATCTATTTTCCTGTATATCTCCTCGGGAGGATCCACCATGTTATAAACGAGGATACTTTTTCCCATGCTCAGCAGGTGGCTTTCATGATTTTCATATGATCGGGCCAGAGTACCCTTTATCTGTTGTTTGGCCCTGTGCAGTTGAATTGTCCCCAGCCTGGTGTTACAAAGCTTCTTCAGTTCCTTCCCGGCAATAGCAATACTTTTATCGAGATTATGCCGGTCGGTCCCGAAATAGATCATGAACACTCCGGTGTCACAGTAGGGATGGTATGATGATTCGACATTATATGCAAATCCGTTTTTCTCCCTCAGCGACATGTTCAGTCTTGAGTTCAGTCCCTGTCCGCCCAGAACGTTGTTCAGGAGGAACATCCCGATCCTTCTTTCATCCCTGATATCGAAGGCAACGTTTCCCATTATACAATGGCTCTGCCATGTCTCTTTATCAATTATCCTTGATAATGGTTTATAGTCTGTGAAACGGCTTCTTGTATTCAGTCCTGATGACAGAGGAACCTCTGAGTAGTATTTTGTGAAGAGCCGTATTAGCCGTTTCGGGTCGATACTGCCAACAGAGCAGAAAACCATTTGGTCGGGGTGATAATTTTTACCTATGAATTTCCTGATCTTTTCGCCTGTGATTGCTCTTACCGATTCGGGTGTGCCGAGAATATTCCTTCCGATGGGTGATCCCTTGTAGATCATCTCTTCGAAGTCATCGAATATCAGTTCGGAGGGTGAATCCTTGTACGAGTTAATCTCTTCCGTGACCACCTCCATCTCCTTCTTTATCTCTTTTGCTGCGAATACCGAGTTAAATAGGATATCGCTGATTATCTCCATAGCTTTTTCATAGTCCTCTTTCAGGAAGGAGGCATATACGGCTGTTTCCTCCTTTGTCGTATAGGCATTTAGTTCACCCCCGCGATCTTCAAGTCTGCTCAGTATATGCCATGCTTTCCTTTTGCGGGTTCCCTTGAAGAGCATATGTTCAATAAAATGGGCAACCCCGTGCTCATCTTCCGTCTCGTCCCTTGATCCGGCATTTATTATTATGCCGCAGTGAGCGACTATTCCCTTTACACCCATGTGTACCAGCCTGATGCCGTTTGGCAGTGTATGATGCAATAATTCCATCCGATAGATTTTACCGGTACAAAATTAGCTGAACAATCGCATTCATGAAATTCCTCAGCCAATTTGTTTTATGAGCAGCCAAATAATTTATAAAAAGATAATTCAATTATTTTGCCGGAAACGAATTGCGGATTATATTTGCAGTCCGAAAAGGAGGTACCATAGCTCAGTTGTCCCGAATTTTGCCTGAAAAATTCGAGGATCCTCGAAAAACGATGAAATCGAAGATTTCAGTTTTTCGGGAGTAGAGCACAGGGTATCAAACAAATGGAAATAGTTCTTTACAAAAAAAAGGTACCATAGCTCAGTTGGTAGAGCACAGGACTGAAAATCCTGGTGTCGCTAGTTCGATTCTAGCTGGTACCACTTAAAAAAGAGTGAGAGTGAGAGCGAGAGCGAGCACTCTCATTCTTTTTTCACGCTCTCACACCCACATACAGCCACCGGAGAGAAGATAAAAAATACTGACTTAGATAGTACTTCAACAGATTATTTGGGTATATTTGTTTATAAGAATGACTCTCTGGATTATATTCTAACTCAAGAGGGGCGTTTTGTAGT
>JBJKPH010000112.1:0-2614 GCA_046706585.1 Bacteroidales bacterium
TAACCTTTTAATTAACCAATTAATTATTATAACATGAAAAAGCATACTAAATATATAATCAAATTTGCAGGGCTGGCATTTGTAATCACGTTGTTACTGAGCTCCTGTCAAAAATGGATTGACACGAACATAAACGTGGATCCTGATTCTCCGTCGGATGTTCCGATGAAACTTATGCTACCGGCCATCGAACAGAACCTTGGATATGTGATGGCAGGTAATGATTTTGTTATGACCACCAATGTGTGGATGCAGCAATTTGACGGTGTTGACCGCCAGGCTAAAGTTGAATCAAGATACCAGCTTCTTCCTGCCGATGTTAACAACGCATGGAACTCAGTTTATACTGGTACCTTTATGAATGCAAAGGTTATGATAGATAAAGCTGAGAACACTGTTGGCAAGGAATCACCCTATAATGCCGGTGTGGCAAGGGTCCTGATTGCAACGTCTCTTGGAATTGCTACAGATCTTTTTGGTGATATGCCTTTCAGCAAAGCTTTCCAGGGAACAAATAATGTACTTAAACCTGCATTCGATTCCCAGGAAAAACTTTATGATACACTGTTTACTATACTTGATGATGCTATTGCAGATTTCAACAGTTCAACGAACCTGGTATCAGTTGGGGGCGATGTTGTATACGGTGGTGACATAGATATGTGGAAAAAAGCTGCTTACTCAATCAAAGCACGTCATGAATTACAATTGTCTGAACTCAATGGTGATGCAGCCTATACCGCAGCCCTTGCTGCCGCAGCAAACGGATTTACATCAAATGACGACGATTTCCTTATTCCATGGAACGCAGACAACCATAACCCTATTTTCCAGTTTATGGAACAAAGGGGTGATATAAGGATGAGTGCAACTCTTGTTGACATAATGAAGGCTAATAATGATCCTCGCCTTCCTTTCTATGCAGCTGAAGACGGAAACGGTGAATATACAGGCAGTGCTGTTGGAGCACATAATAGCGACGCCTCAAAACCTGGTGATTATGTCGCCGGTCAGACAGCTCCATCTGTAATTATGTCCTATTCAGAACTTAAGTTCATTGAGGCTGAAGCAAATTTAAAACTTGGTCATAATGCTGAAGCACAGGCTGCTTTTGAAGAAGCCGTTGCATCATCTGTACTCAGGGTAACCGGTAGTGCCAATACAGCATGGCTGGCTGCTAACGTTAATGGTGTTCCTGTATCAATGGATCTGATCATGACCCAGAAGTACATCAACTCTTTTGGTACAAACCAGGGCTTTGCCGATTACAGGAGAACCGGGCTACCATCCCTGACTATCCCGTCGGATGCTCTTTTACCTGCTCTTCCTGCACGTTTCCCATATGCACAGGATGAAATATCATACAATGGTGATAATGTACCAACTGTGACCATCAGTGATAAATTGTGGTGGGATAAGTAATTCATGAAAATAACATTTAAATACATTACTCATGAAAAAAATATATAAAGCAATATTATTCTTTATCGCTGTAGGCACAATGTTCATTTCCTGCGATAAAAGTAAATTGGAACCAAATTTTGATGCGCTGACAAAATCTCCGGATCCCAATGCATCATACTATGTTCAGTTTATAAATGCACAGCAGTCATTTGAAACAGGTGTGTCTCTCGACGGAGGCCTTGTAAATGTTAATACAACAATTGGTGTTGTATTAATGGGAATGCCCCAGAGCCAGGACATTACAGTTAATCTGGCCATTGATCCTTCATCTACGATTACTTCAGACATGTATACACTGTCTGCTACAAGTATTACAATTCCGGCAGGAAAAACTTCCGGTTCGGTTGACCTTTCAACAATTGCAGATAAAATGCCTGTTGGACAGACATTGAAACTGGTTGTTAATATAGATGCCGGTGAGCATAATTCTCCTAACTCCAATGGGACAGTTCTTAAATATGACCTTAAGAGAATTGAATTCTGTCCTCTTGTTAACGGCTCCAACGACCTCGTGGGTTCATGGTCAGGAGAAGATGCTTTCTATTCCAGCATAATTACCACGGTAGCTAACGGTGATAACCTTGACGCTACGGGCATTAGTGATGGATTCATCTATAACTGGTGGGGCGAAACTGTTGTAGCTGGCGGAACTTGCACACTGACTATTTATGGAAACGGTGTAATTGATATCCCAAGACAGTATATCTATACTACTGTTTATGATGGAGCCAACTATGACTATGAGATAGAAGGTACAGGTAAATGGGAGAACTGCGGAGCAACACCTCATATGATACTCACATATGACATTTATTATGCAGGTGATGCTAAAGGTCTGGCAGCCACATATTCTTCATACCTCGGTGCTTCTGTACTTACAGCCGATGTTACACTTTCTGGAAAGAAATCTGGGAAACAGGTTATTCAACTGAAACAACTTCAACCAATCATAAGGAAATAATCCCGGTTGGTGCTCAGAATAAAAAGAAGCCATCTCAATTTTGGGATGGCTTTTTTTTTGGTTATGCGTTGCACCGTGCACGGTTTGACAGTATGGTGGTATTAATCACCTGCTGGGTGGGGCAAGGGGCAAGGGGTTGGTTAAGAGCCAGTGCGGGTGTGAGAGCGAGAGTTGGATTCTGACTCCGTG
>JBJKPH010000113.1:0-7411 GCA_046706585.1 Bacteroidales bacterium
GACGAGGCAGATAACTGCACGGCAGTTCCTGTTGTAGCGTTTGTCAGTGATGTCAGTGACGGCAATACCTGTCCTGAGACGATTACCAGGACCTACTCAGTAACCGACGACTGTGGTAATTCGATTAATGTTACCCAGACTATCACAATACTTGATACTACTAACCCGACAGCCAGCAATCCGGCACCAATAAGTGTAGAGTGTGCCGCTGATGTACCTGCCGCTGATATAACAGTAGTGACCGATGAGGCTGATAACTGCACTGCAGCACCTGTGGTAGCATTTGTAAGTGATGTCAGTGACGGTAATACCTGTCCTGAAACGATAACCAGGACCTACTCGGTAACTGACGATTGTGGTAACTCTATAAATGTTATACAGACCATTACAATACAGGATGTCACAGCTCCTGTTATAAATAACTGTCCGGCTGATATCACTGTAAGTACTGATGCCGGAAGCTGCGATGCAGTAGTAACCTGGACAGAACCAACGGCAAGTGACAATTGTAATCTTGTAAGCTTTGTTTCAAGCAATCTGCCGGGCAGTACATTCGGTCCCGGTACTACTACGGTAACATATACGGCTACGGATGCATGTGGTAATGTTGCTGTTTGTTCATTCGATGTGACTGTGACAGATACTGAACTACCTGTTATAACCTGTGTTTCCGATCAGACAAAGGATACAGATCCAGGTAGCTGCGATTATACCGTGGCAGGAACTGAATTTGACCCGGTAGCTTCTGACAACTGCTCAATTGCTTCGCTGGTTAACGACTTCAATGGTACAGCAACTCTTGCAGGAGAATTATTACCACAAGGATTGAATACTATAACATGGACTGCAACAGACGGGCAGGGCAATATAGCAACCTGTCAGTACAGCGTGACAGTTACGGATAATGAAATTCCTGTAGTTGTATGCAAGGATGCCAGTGTTGATATTGGAGCAGGTGGTACTGTTACTATAGACAGTTCTGCTGTTTGGGATAACCTTCTTTCATCAGATAACTGTGCTATTGTAAGTGTTACACTTGACAAATATACATTCGATTGCACAGAGTTGGGTACTAACACCGTTCAGGTGACAGCATTTGATGCCGGAGGCAATTCATCAACCTGTACTTCGACGGTAACCGTTAACGATCCGTCAGTTGTATCAGCTGACGCCGGACCTGATGATGCTATATGCATTACCGATCTCTCGTTCGCTGTTACCGGTGCTTCGGTTGTTAACGGAACAGTCATCTGGGGAACGACCGGTGACGGGACATTTAATGATCAAACCCTGGTGAACCCAATTTATACACTTGGAGCAACTGACAGTGATAGTGTTAAATTATATATGGATGTTGTAGCCGTTACAGGATGCAAAACTGCAACTGACACAATGAAACTGGTACTTTACAGCCCACCAGTGGCAGATGCAGGACCAGATATTGATGTATGCCTCGGTACAGCAGATATCCAGATTACCGGTGCTTCTTCTTCAGGCGGAACTATACTCTGGACCACAAGTGGCGACGGAACATTTAATGATGATACATCAATAGATCCGGTTTATACATTTGGTCCTTCAGATACGGGTCCTGTTACACTTACTCTTACAATTACAGGGCCAGGAACCTGTGGTTCAGCAAATGATGATATGATGATCAGCCAGGTTGCTGCTCCGGTGGCAGATGCAGGTGCTGATGATGCAATATGCGGATCGGCCATAAGCTATTCTGTTACCGATGCCAGCTCTTCAGGCGGTACTGTTCTCTGGACTACCAATGGTGACGGAACATTTGATGACAACACCATTGACAACCCGGTTTACACATTCGGTGCAGGAGATTTATCAGGTATTGGAACAGTAACCCTGACAATGACTGTTACCGGTAGCGGATCCTGTGGTGATGGTATTGATGATAAGGTTATTAATATCAATGAAATACCTGGTATAAGCGTTGACGAGCATACTGATATTACATGTAATGGACTGACAGACGGAATAATAAGGATAAGTGGCTCTGGCGGCCAGTCACCATATTTGTACAGTATTGATGCTAATCCTTATCAGGTATCAGGAGATTTCACAGGTCTCGGTGCAGGAAGTTACCTGGTTTCAGTGCAGGATGCCAACTTATGTTCACACGATACAACAATAACGATTGCGGAACCGTTGGCAATGACTTTTGGACTTGATAATGTAACTCACAATTCATGCTCCGGATCAAATGATGCGTCGATATCAATTACTGTAGGAGGCGGAACAACACCATATGTAATCAACTGGACCGGCCCGAACGGCTTTACATCCACTTCCGAAGATATCTCCGGACTGGAAGCCGGACTGTATTCACTGAACCTGACTGATGCCAACAATTGTGCAGTATTTACTCTTGATACTACAATAGTTGAACCACCGGCAATAGTGATCACTCCTGTAAGTACTTCGGATTATAACGGATTTGGTGTTACTTGTAACGGGAGTACAGACGGCACGATCGATGTAGATGTGACCGGAGGAACGGGAACACTTACATTACTATGGTCTGGTCCCGCAGGCTTCACCTCTACCGATGAGGATCTGACAGGCCTGGCAGGAGGTGATTATACTCTTACTGTAACGGATGACCTGGGATGTTCACAACAGTATGATGTCACACTTACTGAACCTGAACCGTTGAATATTACCTACACCTATACAGATGCCAGTTGTCCTAATGTGGCTGACGGATCGATAGATCTTACCGTAACAGGAGGAACCGGCGATTATGTATTCCTCTGGAATGACGGATCTGTTGATGAAGACCGGAGCGGGATAATTGATGGTAATTGGGTTGTTGATGTAACCGACCTTAACGGTTGTGCCGACCAGGTAACTGTTGTATTGGGTGTGACAGGTATTAATTGCCTGGTTATTCCGGAAATCATCACTCCGAATGCCGATGGCAAAAATGATGACTTCAGGATTATTAATATTGAGCTTTATCCGGATGCAGAGATCAAGATCTTCAACCGCTGGGGTAACCTGGTTTATTCAGCTAAGGACCTTGCTGTTAACAAATGGGATGGAACTCAGAAGGGTAAACCATTACCAGTGGATTCATATCATTACATATTGGATCTGGGTGACGGATCAGTGCCGCGAACAGGAACGATAACAATTATTAAATAATTTGAATTAACTTCAGCAGATATATATGAAATTGGCTAAAGCGATACTGGTAATAATTACAGGTTTACTACTGGGCGGTAGTCTCGAAGCACAGCAGGTACCTATGTACAGTCAGTATGTTATGAATGGTTTTCTGATAAATCCCAGCTATGCGGGAAGTGACGGATATACTACTGTTAACCTGACTGCAAGAGAGCAATGGGCAGGAATGATAAATTCACCCAGCACCTATGCTGTTAGTTTCCAGACAAGGATACTTAAAACCAGTTTTATTCAGCGATCAACATCTGTTCGCAGGAAGATGGTGCGTCCTACAAGGGGTGGAAGAGTAGGTCTGGGAGGATATGTTTTTAACGACAGGAATGGAATCATCAACCGTACCGGCATTGAGGCAGCATATGCTTATCATATAAGTATGCGTAACTATAACCAGCTATCGTTCGGTCTGGGGGCAACAGCTTACCAGTTTGCTATTGATATCGACGGAGCAATAGTAAATGATATTGATGATGAGTTCCTCAATAATTATGACCGTGTAGTATTTATTCCGGATTTTAATTTCGGGGCCAGTTGGACATCCAGAAGCTACTATCTGGGTTTTGCTGCAACACAGCTTTTCAGGGGTGCACTCACACTTGGAAATACTTCGAAGAACCCCAGGACAGAACTTGGGCACTTCTTTCTTACAGGGGGTGCCAAGATACCGCTTAGCGGCGAAGACTGGGTACTTGAACCATCGGCACTTCTGAAGTCATCGGATATGTTTTTTAAATCATTTCAGGCCGATATCACAGCGAGGGTTTATTATAAGGGAGATTACTGGGCAGGCCTGTCATACAGGTCTCAGGATGCATTGATCCTTCTCCTTGGATTCACATATGATAAGTTTTATCTTGCCTATGCATTTGATTTCGAACTGACTGATATAAGGAAGCACAGTTTTGGCTCACATGAACTTTCATTCGCTGTGAAATTTGGCGATAACGCAAGAAGATACAGGTGGCTTAACAGGTACTAGGCTGCGTCCCGTTGCATACTGACTTATGAACAGATTTGTTATTATTCTGGCAATTATCGTTGCTCTGGCTCTGTCTTGTACGGAAAAGAGTTTTGTTGATGGGGGTAATATAAGAGTCAGGTTTTCAGATGATACAGTCTATTTTGACACGGTCTTTACCTCTATTGGTACGGTTACCAGGGAATTGAGGATAATAAATCCCTACAAGGCCTGGCTTAGAATCGATCGTGTTTACCTTGCATCGGGCAGTAACAGCCCTTTCAGACTGAATATAGACGGTGTTCCGGGCCAGGAGGCCATAGATATTGAACTTCCGCCTGGTGATAGTATTTTTATTTTTGTCGATGCCAATATTGATCCGAACAATGCAGGTAACCCCATTGCTGTAAATGATTCAATAATAGTAGAGATAGGTCAGACAATACAGGAAGTTAACCTGCTGGCCTGGGGTCAGGATATTCATCTTATTAATAGTGAAGTGATCTCAGGCGGAACATGGAGCGACGATAAACCATGGGTTATTTATAATTCTATGCTGCTTGATACGGGCAATGTGCTGACAATAGAAGAAGGAACAAGGATATTCTTTCACCGCGGATCAACGATGTACGTTGCCGGTACTATCGATGTAAACGGTACAAAGGAAAATCCGGTTATTTTCAGCTCGGACAGGAGGGAAGCTGCCTACGCTGATATACCTGGTCAGTGGCAGGGGATCTACTTCATTAAGCCCAGCAATCAGAACAATATTGATTACGCAATTGTTGAGAATAGTGTTTCGGGAATTCATCTTGGTAATCTTGGTACTCCTGGCGACCCTCCCGAACTTGAAATATCAAACTCCATAATCAGGCATATGAGTGTCAGCGGGATCTCATCACTGGGGGGTACAATTAGCGCCTGGAACTGCCTGGTTTACCATTGCGGATTTCACTGTCTTTTTCTTGCAGCAGGAGGAACTTATGATTTCAACCATTGTACGATCGCTGATGAGTGGGATTATTCACTGAGGTTAACACCGGCCGTTGCTCTTTCTGATTATATAGAGTATAATGATGTAACATACATGGGAGTCTTAAAAGCAAGTTTCGGAAACAGCGTTATCTCAGGAAACATGGCTTCCGAACTGGGACTTTTCCCTTTTGACAAGGAAGTATTGGATGTCAGTATTGATAATTGCCTGTTAAAGATTGATATAGGAAGCAGCCAATGGGATAGCTATGACCTTTCAAACAGTCTTATTAACATCGATCCTTTGTTTATTAAGCCCGGCGATTATGACTACCGACCTGATACTCTTTCACCATTGATCGATAACGGAGATAAAGCAATAGCAACTGTTATTCCGTATGACCTGAGGCAGTTTTCAAGAATTGATAATGCAGGACCCGATATAGGAGCTTATGAACGCCAGATCGGTGAAATATCTGATAAATGGTAGCATACTTGCTGTGATGATCATTATTTGTTCATTTTCGCAGAGGGGTGAGAATGAACGAATACGGGTGGCTTTTTATAATACGGAAAACCTCTTTGATACTATCGACAGCCCGCTTGATGATAACGAGTTTCTTCCCAATGGGACAAGACACTGGACAAGCTGGCGATACTACCATAAACTTGATAACATCTTCCGAGTCCTGGTTATGTGCGGCGGCTGGTCACCACCTGAAGTAATAGGTTTGTGTGAGATAGAAAACGAGAAGATGCTGAACGAACTGGCTGTGAGACTAAGCAGGAATGGTAATTCGTATGGCTATATATACAGTGAATCAGCCGATTCGCGGGGTATTGGTGTCGGAATGCTTTTCAACCGCCGGTACACTGAATATGTCGGTCACTCAATATTTTACCCGGTAAATGAGAGTGGTGATACTATTTCCACACGTTCGATATTATCTGTTATCCTGTATACCGGCAGCGATACAATTAATTTTATGGTAAGCCACTGGCCCTCATTAAGGGGTGGGGAGCTGCAATCACTTGGAAACAGGGAGGAGGTAGCACTTCTTATTAAGGAGCAGATCGCACGGTATATGATGAAAACAGGGTGTGGGAAACTTATATTATCAGGTGATTTTAATTCTCAGCCAGGTTCAGGTCTCCTCGTTGAGTTACTCGGAGTATCTGATCCTGCCAAAGAAATTGATCGATGTGCATTATATAATATGTCATCTGGTTCCCGAACCGATTTTCCCGGATCATATAAGTACCAGGGCGAGTGGGCCCTCTTTGACCAGATAATTGTTAGTGGAAGTCTTTTGAATACTGAAACCAGTGGGTTTTATACCTCACCGGAAAACTTCAGGATAATACATGATGACATACTTCTTACAGGTGATGCCAGATACTCAGGAATGAAACCCCTGGCCACATGGTCGGGATTTAATTATACAAGCGGGTATAGTGATCATTTACCTGTGATTATTGATCTTTTTTCGGATTAGAATCCTTCCTGGGTTTCAATCCCAGCGAGGAGGCTTTCTCGATCATAAATTGCCTGGCCGATTCATGGTCATTTTTTATAATACCATCCAGAATGGCTTCCTTAATGGCATTCTTTATCTCACCGACGATTTTTCCGGGTCGCAGCCCGAAGGTCTCAATGATCTCTGATCCGTCAACCGGAGGCTGAAAATTCCTGATATGATCTTTTTCTTCCAGTTCCCGCAGCCGTGTACGTACAAGTTCGAAATTATCAAGGTGTTTCCTGACCTTCTTCTCATTCTTTGATGTGATGTCTGCCTCACATAATAACATCAGATCATCAATATCATCTCCCGCCTCAAACAGTAACCTTCGGACAGCTGAATCGGTGATATCCTCCTGTGAGAGTATGATAGGCCTCAGATGAAGTGCTGTAAGCTTCCTTACATACTTCATCTGCTCATTCATCGGGAGTTTAAGCCTCCTGAATATATCGGGAACCATTTTGTAACCAATGAACTCATGCCCGTGAAAAGTCCATCCTGTTCCCTCTATGTATCTTTTTGTTACAGGTTTGGCAATGTCATGAAGAAGGGCCGACCACCGCAGCCATATGTTATCACTTTTTGAACAGACGTTATCAAGAACCTGTAAAGTGTGGATAAAATTGTCTTTATGAGCCTGAGTGCCTTTTACTTCAACACCCTTAAGTTCACACAATTCAGGAAAAAATATCTTCAACAGGCCACAGGAGTAGAGGAGATTAATCCCTTCTGACGGCCACGGACACATCATGAT
>JBJKPH010000114.1:0-8948 GCA_046706585.1 Bacteroidales bacterium
GTGCCAGGGTCTCGGTAACAAGTCCCGGGTCGTCTTCATCACTTTCGTTAAGCACACTTTCATTAAACTTTTCCTGGTTATCATTACCTGGTTCAATTCTCGGATTAAGTTCAATAAATCGGTCGATCAGTTCAACCTGGCTTGGTTTTGTACTCTTCCCCTGTCTGTAATCGAGATCGAGCAGTTCGGTATCGCCGTCGTCTGCTTTAATTTCTTCAGGGTCTGTTGTCTGAACTTCCAGGTCCCGGTCGGGGCTTTCATCAATAATAAGGATCTCCCTGTCGGTTCCATCCCCACTATTTTCGTCAGCAGTTACTTGTATTTCAGCAACTTTGGTCTCAACGGTCTTATCTTCTGCTACTTCCGGTTCACTGTCACCCGGAGATGCAGTCTCACCGTTTATCTCTTTCAGTCTTCCCTCGATCTCCCTCACCAGTTCATCCCTGGTACGGCCCGATACCGGATCAAACTGGTTCTCTTCTCCTGTTGTGTTTGCTTTGGTTGTGGCAGGCTCTCCGGGCGGCCCTGCATCTTTGCCGTTTTTATGCGGCACCTCAAGGATATCGGGCATTCCCCCTTCCGAATTGAGCAGGTTATACAACACCTCCCTGTCAGCAATGAAAATTGCCGATTCTTTCAGCCGTTCGGCAAAACCGATGCTGTCAGATCTGAACAGGGAATTCAGTAATATTGTATATGCCGACTGGAAATATGGATACGAAGATACTATCCCGCTTAAAGCCGAATTATCTACGGGATTAACGGGATCTACCCTTCCGTGGTTTCTGACAATATTTATAAATTCACTCCTGTTCATCACTACCAGTTGACAAAAGCTTTATTAAATATATCTTCAATAAGTTGCTGTACGATCTTTTCGGTAAGATCCTGCTCCACATCACTCAATTGCTTTGAACTATCATAATCTTCATATCGTGAAAATGACTGCTCATAGTTATACTCTGGCTGCAACGCATTTGTAAATCTGACTTTTACTGTAATTGTGAACCTGTTCATCGAGGCTGTGGCGTTCCCCGAAACTGTATAAGGCCTGGTGTTGTAGTTTGTAATCTCGCCTTCGAAATTGACATCACCGATATCGTTCGTAAAATCGAGGTTTGTCTGCGCCCGGCATTTATCCATCAATTCATCAGTAATATATTGGCTTAGTGTTGGTTGCACCAGACTGGCCCTGTTCTGGAAGTATTGTACACTAATAGTTTTTACTTCGGGAGAAATACTTGCTCCGGTGAATGAATATGAGATCTTGCATCCATGGAAGGATGCAACCAGGACAAGAAGGACCGGTAAAATAACCGGTCCTGCCATTCTTCCGGTAATTCCTTTATTACTGATCAATCCCATATTCCTTGATCTTCCTGTAAAGTGTTCTTTCTGATATTCCAAGTTCTTCTGCTGCCATCTTTCGCTTCCCTCCGTACTTCTCAAGAGCTTTCTTTATCAATTCGATCTCCTTGTCCACCAGGCTCAGTGACTCTTCAACAATCTCTTCAGTATCCTCTATCCTGGATTCTTTTTGTTCACGTCTGAATTCTGACTGTTCACCACCTGACTGATGGGTACTGCCGTTTAATTGCTCAACATCATTGTAAAGTCGTTGTATCACACCCGAACTGCTCTTACTCAGTGAGTCTGCCGATGAAGGGTTCTCAAGCATATCATAAACCAGTTTCTTAAGATCGCTCATATCGCTCTTCATATCGAACAATATCTTGTATAATATCTCCCTTTCAGAGGAAAAAGAAGTATCGCTTTCCTTTCTTAGGATTGCGGGTAGTTTGGGCCCTGTGTAATCAGGAAGATAACTTCTGATTATTCCGGCATTTATCTCCCGTGATCCTTCAATAATTGAAATCTGTTCGGTAATATTCTTTAATTGCCTTACGTTGCCGGGCCAGTTATAACTTAGCAATATCTCCCTTGCATCATCGGTCAGCTTAATCGGCGGCATACGGTATTTTTCAGCAAAATCGGCAGCAAATTTTCTGAATAGCAGGATTATATCATCACCGCGTTCCCTTAATGGCGGAACTTTGATCGGAACGGTATTCAAACGATAGAAGAGATCTTCCCTGAATTTGCCCTCGTTTATCGCCTGCTGGATATCAACATTAGTGGCAGCAATCACCCTGACATCCGTTTTCTGGTTCTTCGATGAACCCACCCTGATGAATTCACCTGTTTCAAGCACCCTCAGCAACCTCACCTGTGTTGCCAGAGGCAATTCTGCTACCTCATCCAGAAAGATTGTTCCACCGCTTGCAACTTCAAAATATCCCTTGCGGCTGTCTGTTGCACCCGTAAAGGAGCCCTTCTCATGACCAAACAGCTCAGAATCGATCGTTCCTTCAGGTATCGCACCACAGTTTACAGCAATATACTGCCCGTGTTTCCTTGTTCCAAATGAATGGATAACCTGCGGAAATATCTCCTTTCCTGTTCCGCTTTCTCCTGAAATAAGCACCGACAGGTCTGTCGGAGCAACCTGAACAGCTATATCGATCGCCCGGTTAAGAACAATGTAATTCCCGATTATGCCAAATCTTTGCTTTATACTCTGCAGGTCTCTCATGGCTATTTACTCATAATTGCGAAATTAATCTTTTTTATAAAATTTGAAAAATCCATTTTGCCGGATAAGCCGCGAACCCCGACCCCTTGCTCTATACAAGGATAAAAGTAATATTAATGAAGATCATCTGTTGATCAAATCTGCATCTTTTTGCACGATATTTGCGTATAAAAAAAGAAATTGTGATACCATGAGATTCTTTCCCCTGGTTATTTTATTATTTGCAGTCACTTCATATGCAAGCGGACAGTTAACTTCTTCGGATATCTCATCACAGGGTCAGGAGAAAGTAATTTCAGCATCCGACCAGATAACAGATCTGAAAATATTCCCGGTACCTGTATTGAACGGGCATCTTACAATTACCTCCGGAAAGTCATTTATTTCAGTCAGGATAACAAATATTATCGGACAGGAAGTTATAAGGGAAAAATACAATTACCCGCAAAAAAGAGCAGAACTGACATTTTCGAATACCGAGAAAGGAATTTATCTCGTCACCATAGAATTTGAGGATAAGACCAAGACAGTCAGGAAAATACTGATTGATTCATCAATGTAAGACCTCAGATATAATCACTTCCCGTTTTAAGTTTTACAACATGATTTGTTATTAAAGATTAGTTTTGTATGAAACTTTATAATATATATATTTCACTTCTTTAACCTATCTAATTAATTTAAATGAAATCAACAATTTTATTATTGAATACCAGGAGGTTGATAGTTATTCTGGCAATCCTTGCAACTTTAACTTCAGGCATCAGCGGGCAGTCACCGTGGCAAAGGTTGGCAAATGAAGAAGATGCACTCGGTCTGGGAAAAGGATATATCGAATCGGAAACGCAGGAATTTCTGGTTAAACTGGTGAGTGAGTCACAGACAATTGCTTCACTTCAGCCTCAAGGAACGGAAGATTTTGATTTTACGCCGTCCGAATGGCTCGAAACAAGGAAGGGCAACCGGTTATATCATCTGGGAGACCTCAACCTGAGGCTGAAAAAAGTCGGAGCCAGAAGATGGGATAACTATTCAACTGCTGCAGAAAGGCATCCGGTCACACCACTTGAGACAGGAAATGATCAGGGTATAATTGCTGCTGCAGATATTACGCCTACCCTTGGCGCAGATATTCCACTTGATGTAAAAAGGTACTGGGAGAATAGTAAGGAAGGACTGGTTCTGAGATTCAGTCTTACCAATACATCTGATGCTCCCGTGGAACTGGGATCTGTTGGTATACCTATGATATTTAACAATATACTTCAGGGCAAAAGTCTTGAGGAAGCCCATGCAAAATGTTCGTTTTATGATCCGTATATAGGCCAGGATGCCGGTTATCTGCAGGTTACCCGGCTGCACGGTCACGGACCTGTTTTGCTTGTATTACCGTGGAAGGATACTCCCATGGAAGCTTACAATCCGTTGCTTGACGACCGTACTCCCAGGGGTATAACATTTGAAGGCTTCTATGAATGGATGCCCCTGTCAAAAGCTTATGCAGAGCAGGAATGGAGTGAAGCCGATCCCTGGAATCCACCCCATTCGATAAGGCTTAATCCGGGTGAATCGCATGAGTTCGGAGTCAGGTTTGTTCTGTCCCCTTCGATCAGGGATATTGAAGCTACCCTGACAAAATATAACCGCCCGGTTGCGGTTGGAATCCCGGGATATGTGGTCCCGATGGACATAAAGGCAGACTTGTTCCTCAGGTACGGCAGTGATGTTAAATCAATTGATATCAGCCCTGGTGGAGCTCTGCTGGTCAAAAGAGTGGAAGATACTCCGGGGGGATGGAAGAAATACGAGGTAACACCTTCATCATGGGGACGTGCCCGTATGACAGTTACATATGAAGATGGGCTTACCCAGACAATCCAGTATAAAGTTATAAAGCCCGAGAAGGAAGTAGTCGACGACCTTGGCAGGTTTCTTACTACAGAGCAATGGTTTGAAGATCCTGATGATCCGTTTGGCAGAAATCTTTCCGTAATTAGTTACGACTACGGCTTAATGAAGCAGGTCACCCAGGACAACAGGGCGTGGATCGCCGGTTTAAGTGATGAAGGAGGTGCAGGATCATGGCTGGCAGCAATGATGAAACAGCTCGTTGATCCGAATCCGGAAGAATTAAAGAAAATGGAGCAATTTGTTAATAATACGCTCTGGGGAGGGATCCAGTACAAAGATGGAGACAAAAAGTACGGTGTACGTAAGAGTATGTTCTATTACGACCCGGAGAACATGCCCGAAGGGACCTACTCAGACCAGATTAACTGGAAGACATGGTCGGCATGGCCGCCAAAAGAAGCCAAATCGACAGGCAGGTCATACAATTATCCTCATGTGGCAGCTGCCTGGTGGGTAATGTATCAACTGACACGAAACAATAATATTGAAACCGGGGCTTCATGGGACTGGTATCTTGAGCAGGCTTACCATACGGCCCTCGCCATGGTGGATCAGGCTCCTTATTATGCCCAGTTCGGCCAGATGGAAGGCACTGTCTTCTTCCTCATACTGCTCGACCTCCAAAGGGAAGGAAAGGATGACATGGCCCTGGAGCTTGAAAAAGTAATGAAGTCGCGTGCAGACCTCTGGAAAACACTGAAGTATCCTTTCGGAAGTGAAATGCCATGGGATTCAACAGGACAGGAAGAGGTATATATGTGGTCGAAGTATTTCGGTTATACTGATAAGGCTGAAATTACATTGAATGCTATCCTTGCCTATATGCCTGCAGTACCTCACTGGGGTTATAACGGCAGTGCAAGACGATATTGGGATTTCCAGTATGCAGGTAAGCTTCAGCGCGTTGAAAGGCAATTGCACCACTACGGCTCCGCACTCAATGCAATACCGGTACTTTCGGAGTACCGTGACCACCCCGATGATCTTTACCTCCTAAGGGTGGGCCATGCAGGAATGATGGGAGCCCTTTCCAATATTACACCCGAAGGATTTGCTCCGGCAGCTTTTCATGCATACCCGTCGACGCTGAGAGAAGATTATCTCTCGGGAGACTATGGTACAGGATTCTTCGGATATGCAGTCAATAGCGGAAGTTACCTGGCTCTGGATAAGGATCTGGGATGGCTCGCCTTCGGGGGAAATATAGATATTGAAGGCAATCTTGTAACCATTAAGCCTGCAACCTCATCCAGGACAAGGGTATTTATTGCCCCTGCCAGGCTTTGGCTTACACTTGATGCAGGCCGGTTCAGTAGTGTTACCTACAACACTGAAACAGGCTCGGTAAGTATTTCATTCGATACTGCAACCGATCTTACAACAGAGGCCAGACTCAGGATTGAGATGTCAAAAGGCAGTACTTCGGGATATTCACCCTCGAAGAGGATGTCTGTTGAAAGAGGTGCAGTGGTTGTACCGCTTAAGAAATCAACCAGCCTGACGCTCGAAAAGAAATAGGTTGATAAACTCCAGACCCCTTAGGGATGAGGCGTTGGTTATGTCGCAGATTCCCCCAGGAATTGTTGGTCCGGATCTCCGAATCCGGACCAGTAGCTTCGCCAGATAAATCGCAGATTTCACCCAGGAATTGTTGCAGATTTCCCTCAGGAATTGTTGGTCCGGATCTCCGAATCCGGACCAGTGACTTCAACAGATAAGTCGCAGATTCGGAGATCTGCGACAACGGGGGGGAAAGAGATCTGCGACAACGGGGGGGGGAAAGAGATCTGCGACAACGGGATATTGTAGTAATTACAACAGTTCCTTAAAATAATCCAGTTCCTCCCGGAAGTTTATTGAAGGATGCGATTGTGTAATTCTGGCGATCTTTTCGATCATTGAACCGGCAAACTTACTGCTGTCAGCAGGATCTTCGCTCATTATCCTGTGTCGCGTAGCTCTCACTATTGCTGACACTTCCTTGCAGAGGTCCCTGGTCTGGCTCCCGAAAAACGTATCGCCAAGTCTTTCCCAGATATATTCCACCGCGCCGGCAGAAGGATGAAGCATATCATCCTTGTAAAAACGGTAGTCACGCAATTCGTCGAGAACAATTTCATAGGAAGGGAAATATGAAACTCTCTCACTGTATGATCTTTGGAGTTCTTCTGAAAGAAGGAGCAATAGCGACTTGCTCAGCTGGTTTCCATGTGCGCCGTCTTTCCAGTGCCTCACCGGGCTGATAGTAATTACCACCCTTATCCCGGGGTTGTATTCGAACAATTTCGCCAGGAGGTTTCTCCATGTATCTGTCATCCTGTCAACACCAGAAAGTTCTCTTATGAAATTCTTTTCAGGTATCTTATGGCAATTTGAGACTATCCTTTTATTTCCGGAAAGCCTGTAAACCCATGCCGTTCCGAACGTAACAAACAGGAACCGGCATCTTTTCAAGAAGGCAGAACCTTCCCGTGTACTTTTTTCCACATTCGCCCTAACTTCATCAGAAGACCTGGAAGAGAATGTTGTATCGTGATTATAACTGAGGTATTTCCCGTCAAAAAAACCGTATTCATCATCTCCCTGTAACCTGCCTTCAATAAATGTCTCCAGGGCATAAGCAAGTGAAAAGGGATTATACAGGATCCCTGAAGGATTGACCATGGCATCCATTTTCCCTGAAAGGAACCTGGCTCCTATATCTTCGGCAAAGCATGAACCAATCAGCATCACAGGAGTATCATAACTGATGGTGTTTTCAGCACGCGGGATCTCTATAACGGTCCTGAAATTCATTATTTATCAAACTCTTCGAGCCAGTTTACAATAAACTCAAACACCTCATCACAGAAAGATTCGTTGTGGAGTTCATGAAATCCATCCTTCCACAGCCTGAATGTTGCATTCGGGGCCGAACCGGCAAATTCGCCGGAAGCCTGAGGTGATGTGATCTTATCGGCTTCACCATGCATTATCAGGACCCTTGGTGTAAAACCATCACCCAGCGACATCAGGCGTTCGCCGGTACTGTAAGCCTCGTAGAACAGACTTGCCGAGATCATCCCGTGTACCAGGGGATCCTCCCTGTATTTCTCTATAAGTTCTTCGTTACTGACCAGATGTTCCGTAACAAGACCTGTTTTCTGGGTAAACGAAGGGAATATTGATTTTGCAATTTTTGCCAGTCTGATCTTTGATTCCGGAGGCTCAAATGATAACCTCAGCCATGGCGATGTTGCAATACTTTGTTCAATATTGCCTCCGTTTAAAGACAGGTAATTCAGAACTATCAATCCTCCCATGCTCTGACCATATAAAACAACCGGTATGCCCGGAAACCACTCGTTTGAAAGTCCGACAATCCTGTCGATCAGCCTGTTTATTTCAGAAAACTTCCGAATATGCCCCCTCTTTCCCGGTGACCGCCCATGGCCCGGAAGATCAAATCCAATAACAGCATAACCTTTCTCAACAAATCTTTTAGCCCATTCTTCATATCTTCCGGAATGCTCCCCAATTCCATGTACAAAAATGATCACTTTCTTTGCCCCGGCTTCAGGTTTAATAATCCAACCCTTAAGCTCAGTTCCGTTTACGAAATCAATATTAATTTCCATAGCTTATAATATTTCACCACTAAAATACAAAAAGAGAGTGATAAACATCTATCTCCCGGTCCTATTATCCATTCATTTACCGTGTAATTCTGTTTCGTCAATTTAAAGCACTCCTGGTATCTTTATTTAGATGCTATTTGTTGCCAAGCCTGTATAGTGCTCTTAATATGAGACTTGCAATTTTTATTTATTTATACGAATGCTAAAAATCAGATAGTTTCAGATATTCGGATTTGTTTCTCCTTTATTCTTATTTTATCTTTGACTTGACCAAACCAATAAAACAAAAAAGAAATGACAGCACTTGAGTTCAACACCAGTCTGGTAAGTCTTGAGGACAACATGATGAAATTTGCACTGAGCCTTACAGCCGACCAAACAAGAGCAGAAGATCTTGTACAGGACACCTTCCTGAAGGCAATTACCTACAGGGACAAATTTGTTGATTTCACCAATCTCAAGGCGTGGGTATTCACTATAATGAAGAATACATTTATCAACAATTACCGGCGTTCGGTAAAGGAAAATACTATTATTGACGACACAAAAGATCTGTATTTCATAAACCTCCCCCAGGATTCGGGGTTTATGTCTCCCGATTCGAATTACTCAACAGGGGAGATTGAGAAGGCTATTGAAAATCTTGAAGATGAATTCAGGATTCCTTTTATGATGCATGTACAGGGGTTCAAATACAAGGAAATAGCAGATAAGCTTGATCTTAAGATCGGAACGGTAAAAAGCAGGATCTTCTTCACGAGAAAAAAACTGATGGAAACACTGAGTGACTTCCGATAAAGAAATTCATAGTGGTTTGAGGTATAAAG
>JBJKPH010000115.1:0-2034 GCA_046706585.1 Bacteroidales bacterium
CTATAAATATCCCGAACCTGGTATGATAAGGCTTTCTGTCGGTTTCGAGGATCCTGATGAATTACTTGATACAATTTCAGGAGCTCTGAAGAAACTTGAATAGTTCACTCTATTCAGCTCCAGTCTATCGGATCATACCCGTTAAACATAAGATATTCATTGCAGTCGGTGAACTGCTTGTTCCCGAAAAACCCTCTGCTGGCAGAGAGGGGAGAGGGGTGTACCGATTCGAGGACGAGGTGCTTTGAGCGGTCAATCACAGCACCCTTTTTCTGGGCATATGAACCCCAGAGAAAGAATACAATATTCTCCTTCTCTTCAGACAGGATGGAAATCACACGATCGGTGAAAACCTCCCATCCTTTCTTCTGATGAGAACCCGGGCTGTCAGCCCGTACAGTTAGTGTGGCATTCAAAAGCAAAACCCCCTGCCTTGCCCATCTCTCAAGATTACCTGATCCCTTTACCTTTACCCCGAGGTCATTTTCAATCTCCTTGAAAATATTTACCAGGCTTGGAGGGGTTTTTACACCATCCCTCACTGAGAAGCATAGACCATGAGCCTGCTCAGGTCCGTGATATGGATCCTGACCCAGGATCACTACTCTGGTATTATCAAACGGACAATTATTAAATGCGTTGAATATAAGATTTCCCGGAGGGTAAATTGTATGTTTTGAATACTCTTCCTTTATAAATTGAGTCAGCTCTTTAAAATAATCACTTTCAAACTCTTCAGCAAGCCTGGATTTCCAGCTTTCCTCGATCTTTACATCCATATCCTAAATGTTCATCAGTTTTCTGACGATATTAACAAGATGAATCCTGTCAATAGGTTTACTCATAAAATCATCACAACCCGAGTTAATACATACATTTCGGTCTTCCTGCGTTGCAAATGCAGTCACAGCTACAATAGGCAGGTCAGGATGTTGCCTTTTTATTTCAATTGTTGCATCTACTCCATTCATGCCAGGCATCTTAATATCCATCATGATCAGCCCTATATCATTATCACTTTCAACCAGATCAATAGCTTCCTGACCGTTGGTTGCCCTCAGCACTTCGAAACCTTCCCGGTTGAAAATTATCCTTACAAGTTCGAAGTTATACTGTTCGTCCTCTGCAACCAATATTTTCTTAAGAGTTCCCATTTGATCAAATTTCAGGGCAAATATATTAAAATTAAGAAAAAGGCGCCCTCAAAGGGCGCCCAGGTTTACAATCTGTCTTGTCCTGGCTTGACAGTTGCTATTGTTTTTCAATTATTGAATTGACAAGTGACTCAAGCTGTTCAAGTCTGGCCTTCAGTTCATCGTTCTGGCTCTGCAACTGATTATTCTCATTCTGCAGATCATTTATTAATTGCATCTGCTCATCACTCCTGTTCTTCTGTTGCTGAGCAGCTTTGATCAGCGGTGATATAAACCGGTCGTAATAAACTGCTTCAGGTTTTCCTTCCTTGTTATAACTTACGAACAAAGGGTTAACCTGTTCAACCTCCTCTGCTATAAGTCCATATTGCAATCCGGCTGACGCATCGTTCTTATACCTGAAAGTAACAGGATCAAGATTATACAGCCAGCTGATATCTGTCAACGGGTTAATATCCTTCTTATACCGGGCACTGGATTTATAGACACCAATTACTCCTTCACTTGTTATGTAAAGAGGCAGCCCTGTAACGTTGTTAGCATATGAGGCCGGACTAATTAATATACCAGCATTGGAAACTGCGAACATGGGTGTTCCTCTGTAAAACTGGCCCAGACCGGCCAATCCGGTTACTTTATCAGTGAATGAATCTAGCGACCAGTTGCCGGTTATTAGTGATGATGCAGTAAGAGAACCTGTTAATGAGCCTGTACCTGATACCGAAAGTCCGGTTGAGGCGATTGTGCCTGCCACATCAAGTTTTTGGGCGGGAGTTGCTGTTCCGACCCCTACGTAATCCATATCAGCATCAACGAACAAAGTACCGTTATCAACCTGCAGGTCGCCATTATTGTCGTTCTGCAGGAAAAGTGTTGTACC
>JBJKPH010000116.1:0-2003 GCA_046706585.1 Bacteroidales bacterium
GATGAAATACCTTGTAATATCATCTTCTGAGAATCTTTCAAACCTTGATAAGTATAAAGAGATAGCACGCAAGCTAAGCCTGGTAAAGGGTTTATCAAAGGAAGAAGCCATGAAACTGGCAAAAGAAGGGAAAGTTCTGGTATGGATCGATTCAGGTATTCACTCAACCGAAACTTCACCATCGATGCACCAGTTCAGACTTGCCTATGACCTGGCTTCCGGGGCCGGAGAAAAGACAAAAGAGATACTCGACAATGTTATTCTTTTGCTCGTTGAAGCCAATCCCGATGGTATGACTGCAGTCGCCGACTGGTATATGAAGAATCTGGACACACAGTACGAGATGAGCAGAATGCCTGTACTATACAATAAATATGCAGGTCATGACAATAATCGCGATACTTTTATCGCCAATCTTGTTGAGACACAGAATATGAATCGCGCAATTGGTATGGAGTGGTATCCCGAACTGATATATATTCAGCACGAGTCGGCTCCTTTCCCGGCAAGAATATGGCTTCCGCCAGCACCAGAGCCTGTAAATCCAAATACCCATCCGGCAGTACTGCGATGGAAAAACCTTGTAGGATCGGCAATGGCCCAGGCTTTTGAAATGGAGGATAAGCCGGGTGCCATTTCCCGAACGGCCTTCGACCTGTGGTTTCCGGGTTATACCGACGGACCAAGTGTTGAGGGTCACAATATCCCTTCAATACTGACGGAAACAGCCAATTTCGGCTATGCAACACCTCATTATTATTCACTCAACGATTTTCCGGAAGCATACAGGGACTTAACCATGGGTGTTTTTTACACAAGTCCATGGAAGGGTGGCTGGTGGAGATTCAGGGATGCAGTCGATTATGATGTAACAGCTTCGATGGCAGTCCTGGATGTGGCTTCAAAATATCGGTATGAACTTCTTTATTCCAAATACCAGGCAGGTGAAGAGGTAATAAAGCGTTTTAGCAGCGAACCGCCTTATGGGTGGATATTTCCGCCGGACCAAGCCGACAGGGTAACTACATTAACACTGCTTAACAGGTTGATCGGTTATGGCATTGAGGTATACAAAACTGATGAGTCCACCACCATCGACGGGATCTCATATCCCGGTGGTTCATACATAGTGCCTACCAGCCAGCCATTCGGGTTATATGTCAAGAATGTTCTTGAGAGGCAGGACTATCCCGACCTGAGAAAGTATAATCACCTGTGGCAGGGCATATCAAGAGGTGTCAACTGGGAGGGTGCACCTCTGACTCCGTATGAAGGTGTTGCCTGGACTCTGCCGCTATTGATGAACGTTAAAACGAATGTTATCTATACAGGGTTTAAGACAAAAATGGATCTCGTAACAGACAATATTCCAATCGAAGGGAAAGTAACCGGTACAGGTCCTCAGTACCTGCTTTGACCTTCTGATAATGCAAGTTATAATGCAGTGAACGATATTACTAAAGAAGGGGGGAAAGTCAGCTATACAAAAACCGGTTTCAGTTACGGCGGGAAATACTACCCGGCAGGTACATTTGTGGTGGAAACCGTTCCCGGCACTGTTAGCAGGCTCAGGGAAATTGCAGCAGGCAGCGGCGCAACGGTTACCGGGGGCAAGTTCAGTACTGCGACCGGATCACTGCACAGGTCACGTGTTGCTTTGTATAAATCGTGGGCTGCCAACATAGATGCAGGCTGGACATCCTATGTGCTTGATAAATATGATTTCGATTACTATAATCTAACTGATGCCGAAATTAAGGCTGGTAATCTTGCCGGCAGGTTTGATGTGATAATATTGCCCGATCAGCGGGGTTCGTCAATAATCAACGGAAACAGGGAGGGATCGATACCCGAAGGCTATACAGGGGGAATATCTTCCGAAGGGGTAGATAATATCAGGGCATTTGTCAATAGTGGCGGAATACTGATCTGCAATGATCAGTCGTGTGACTTTGCTATTGAAACTTTCAGGTTGCCGGTAAAAGATATTCTAAGGGAAGCAC
>JBJKPH010000117.1:0-5436 GCA_046706585.1 Bacteroidales bacterium
CAGGGCACAGGGCTCAGGGCACAGGGCTCAGGGCACCGTGTTATATCAGTGAGTTCATATACATCCGGAGATATGGTCTATGGTCTATGGTCTATGTATTATGTTCGATGTTCGATGTTCGATATTCGATATTCGACATTCGATATTCGATATTCGACATTTGATATTCGATATTCGATATTCCTAATTACCGCTGTACCTTTACCCCAACATTCCATTACTCCATCATTCCATCATTCCGATATTCTTCTTACCTTGCGGTACCAATAATCTGAGAAGCCGTGAACGACTCATCGATGCCCCTTGACAGGATAATTACCTTAAAAGGCTGTAACATTTACCAGCAGGACCACCTCGTTATGACCGATGTAAACCTGGAGGTAAAGAAGGGAGAATTTATATATCTGATAGGTAAGGTAGGCAGTGGGAAGACAAGTCTGATAAAAACACTGAACGCACAGGTCCCTCTCAACGAAGGAGAAGGGTATGTTGCCGGATTTACCCTGCACCATCTAAAAAAGAAAGAGGTTCCATACCTGCGCAGAAAACTGGGAATTGTATTTCAGGATTTCCAATTACTGACAGACAGGACAGTATTCGACAATCTGGAATTCGTGCTCAGGTCAACGGGATGGAAGAACAGGAAGGAGATACAACAACGTATTGGGGAGGTGCTTGAGAAAGTCGGCCTCGGCCTGAAAGGTTATAAGATGCCTCACCAGCTTTCAGGAGGTGAACAGCAAAGGGTTGTTATTGCACGGGCACTGCTGAACGATCCGGACATAATACTGGCGGACGAACCCACAGGCAATCTTGATCCTGAAACATCAGAGGAAATAATCAGACTATTAAAAGATATTTCAGTCACAGGCCGCTCGGTTATTGTTGCCACTCATAATCACACACTTCTGAAAAAGCATCCATCACGTACACTAAAGTGTGAAAATGGCAGGATCAGGGAAACTAACCGTGACGAGGAAATTGAATTTATAAACTGAGAATCCTCCTGAAGAATTTTACCGGTCCGGGCAGATCATTTATATAGAGTCTGTAATATGAGGTGTCAGAAGCACCGAAAGAATAATTGAATTGTTGTATTGAGGGAATTGATGAGCCGGCAAAATCAAGGGTCTTGCCGCTTCCGGAATAAGTTCTGATGATCGAGTCAACCAGGTAGTGACCAGCAAGCACATTTTTGCCGGTTTCCGAGGTTGAACGAAGGAGCATTAGTATCCTGGAACATGTTTCAATTATAAATATCGAATAGACCAGTTTCCCATCAACAAGCACACCTGAAATCCTGCCATTTCCGTTTCCTGTACAGAACTGTATTAGTTTTTCAAGTCCCGAGTAGTCTCTATTTCTTAATCCGCTTATACGTTTGCCCGGCCCACCCCTGAATAGAGAAACTGCATCTGAAGGCCGTATATCATCTGACAGTGTAATATTTCCGGCATCGATTTTCCTGAGATTCCTTTTTGTCCCCTCCGAATATCTGCTGTATAGTTCATCATATGGCCGGTCAAGCAAAATTGTTTGATTAAATCTTTCACTGATCTCTCCCCTGTGCGCTCCGGGCATAAAATTCAGTGCCAGATCGGTCAGCCTGTATTCCTTTGGTATTGCACCCAGAAAATCATCTCCATCCACATCTTTCGCTTGTCCGGAAGTAAACAGGCCGAGGTTCTGAACAAAGGCAGGTGTAAATACATATCTTATTCCTCCTTTCTGCCTTTGAGGCAGTGGGAACAGACAAGTATAATCATCGTCGGTCAGAGCACACCATCCCGGTGAAACATTATCCAGAAACCAGGAAAAGGCATAGGGAACGGCCTCCTGCGATCTTTTGATACAATCGTCCCATTTCGATCTTTCAATCTCATCGTTTTTCAGGAACTTTATCATTTCATCCCTTCCTCAAGAGTGAATTCAAATATTCTTCGCCAGCCTTTCCATTCATCTGTTTCGGTAAGAGACGTATTATGCCACAGACTAACAAACAGACCGCCCACCTCCCGCGTTTCATTAATGAGTTTACCTATCACTTTTTTGGCCTCTTCATTTGTAAGCCTCTTGTATTGCTGCAATGTTCCGTCCATATACTGAAACGGTACCACCCTGAGGCCTGTTGTCTTTTCTCTCTCAAGATCATAGAACAGGAATGGGCGGGCTATACCGGCCCTGAATCCCGGTTCCCTGACAAACCCCATTGTATAGTCGGTCTCAATACCAGCTTCTATGAACGAGCGGTATGTTTCAGGAAGTTTAAGTAAAAGATAATGATTCCTTGCAGAAGTAATCAGTTTCTGTCCCGCTCTTTCCAGAACACTCTTCTCCCGCGCAACAATTGCACTGTGCATATTTGAATAATATGATGGATGGATCCCGGTTTTATATTTCATTGTCATCGATCTTATCAATCGCCTGTAACACTTCCTCAGAGGATCGGGATTCTTGTCATATTTGCTTCGTTTTCCTGCACTCAGGAAATATATAATGTTTGTTTGCTTCTCTGTGGCCTGCCTGTTTATATAATCAAAAGTATTGAAAGGGTCTTTCATATTACCTGCCATACATCTGAACCGAAGAGAAATATCCTTTCCCCTGCGGATATCCAGCAGAAGCCCCCCTATGTTCCTTATCAGCCCTTTCCCCTTGTATGAAAAAGGCTGATCGACATCAACAGTCAGTAATGAATCGTAACTCCCGGTGTTTATTTTCAGTGTGGGATAAAGCATGCCAAGTGTATGGCCAAATCTCAGGGCCCAGATATCCACTACCGGCCGGTCCAGGAAGTTATGCTTGTATGCCATACTGAGTTCAGCCGGGTATCTTCCGTGCTCATCCCTGTTTACCTGCAGGTACTCTTCATACCTGGTGACCATGTAGAAAGCAAATGCAAAAATGTCAATAAAAAAGCCTGCTTCCGGAGGTTGTTGAAAGAACAGTGGTATGTCTCCCATATGCGCAATCCAGATATCCTGCGAATGGATGCCGGTTTCGAACAACAACTTTTCGGGCTGAATAAAAATGCCGCCAATTGACCTGTCATCTGAATAGTTCACGAGCGGCCTGTCCGGGTCAGGAGTACTGCTTATTATTTCATAATCCAGGCCCAGGATATTTCCCAGCACAAGATCAGCCGCATACTCCAGCCTCGGTGTACTATTTCCTGCTATGTATACCTGTACCCTTGTTGACATTATATCATTAATTATTGGTACGGATCGTTGCATGCAACGATCTCTACGTTCTACGCTCCCTCAGGTCACACCCTCCCTTCCGGGATCGTACTTATCATATACATGGTCCTTTACAATCCTAGCCATCTCGGTAACTGCTCTGTAGACTTCACCGAATGTATTATATAGTGGTGCAAGTCCGATCCTGATATTATCAGGTGGTCTGAAATCGGGTATAACCTGGCATTCACCTACCTGCTCATCAATTAACGCCTTGCATATCCTGTACCCTTCGGGATGTCTGAGGGAAATATGAGATCCTCTTTCTTCCGGATCATCAGGAGACCCTGGAACAAACCCAAGGGGTTCAAGAACATCTCTGAACATGGATAGCAGGAAGCCAGAAAGTGCAAGGCTCTTTTCCCTTATACGGCCGATACCGGCTTCTATGATCATATCAACGGATGGTTCAAGAGTACACATTGAAAGTATCCCTGGTGATCCTACCATAAAATGCCGGATCCCTTCAGAACGTATATAACCGGGTCTGAACCCAAAAGGGTCTTTTTCACCTACCCACCCCCATACAGGTGAAAAAAGTTCTTCCTGCAGATCTTTCCTTACATAAAGAAAAGCAGGTGATCCCGGGCCACCATTAAGGTATTTGTATGTGCAGCCCACTGCCATATCTGCATTGCATTCATTAAGCCTCACCTCCACTGCACCTGCAGCATGGCAGAGATCCCATATTACCAGTGCACCATAGCTGTGAGCAAGTTCTGTCACCCTGGCCATATCATACATGAATGCACTCCTGAAGGAGACATGGGTAAGTACAACCAGCGCAGTATCCTGATCTATCTCCTTTTCCAGTTTACTGAATGGCACGGTTATCATCTCATCTCCCGGAACGAGAACCAGTTCATGACCTTCTCCCATGTTTTCCGCTACTCCCTGTACTACATACAGATCGGACGGAAAATTGAGATCATCACTAACTATTTTCTTCCTTCCTTTCCTGGCTTTCAGGGCTGCATTTACCAGTTTATACAGGTTAACCGATGTTGAATCACAAACAATCACTTCATCACCACCGGCACCAATTACCCTGGCTATTTTACCGGCCACTCTTTCAGGCATATCCCACCAACTGTCATTCCAACCCTTTATAAGTCGTTCTCCCCAGCCTACGGATGCTGTTTCGGTAAGTACTTCAAGCGACCTCTCAACAGGCATGCCCAGCGAATTACCGTCGAAATATATCAGTCTTTCATTATTTATCCTGAAAGACTTTCTATATGATCCGAGAACATCATCCCGGTCATATTCCTGAGCCAGTTTGTGCCAGTCTTTCATCCTTAAATAATAGTTATTAAAAATCCATTCATAGTCAATCATTGAGCCATGACGTAAATAAAAGTAAATAAATTTATTAACTTTAGGGGTCTGTTGATATTATTTGACTCGTTAGTAAAACAAAAATCGCACACATATGGGTAAAGGTGATAAAAAATCCCGCAGGGGCAAGATCGTAAAGGGTTCATACGGGGTCAGGAGAAGAAAAAGGAAGAGATCAGGAAGGTCAGTTCCGGCTTCAGGTAAACCGGCAACTGTAAAAGATGCTGCAAAGCCTGCTAAACCAGCCAGGACAACAAAGAAAGTGAAGGAAGAGAAACCTGTGGAAGAAAAGGTTGAAAAGGTAGAGAAAGCCGAAAAACCCGGGAAACCAGAAAAAACCGAAAAGGCGGAAAAAGCAGAGAAAGCTGAAAATACCGGGAAAGCTGAGAAGGAAGAAAAAGGAAAGGATGAAGGTAAGGTAACCAAGCCAGTAAAAAAGTCACCTGCGAAAAAATCAACTACCTCTAAGAGTGACGGTACAGGTAAGGCAGAATAATATAAAAAAAATTATCTGATAACCACTCTTCCTGCATAATCATCAGGATCGATCATTGCTTCAATGATTACAGGTCCTTTGGTTTTCAGTCCTTTCCTTAATGATGCCCTGAAAGTTGTCACTGAATCAGCCCTGAGTACAGGTGCCCCCAGGAATGTATCGGAGCCGAACAGTTCACCTGAATATAGATTGGTGGAATATGGTATGACATTCTTTCTTTCCTGCTTTAGTTTAATCAGATTCAGTTCACCGTCGGAAAGGACTATAAAGATAATATCCAGAGACAGTCTCCTTGCTGTTACAATCTCACCGCACATCATCAGGAATCCTCCGTCACCTGTTACGCAGGCGACCGGTACG
>JBJKPH010000118.1:0-3304 GCA_046706585.1 Bacteroidales bacterium
ATAGTCTTTTATCTCAATACCTGTCTTACTGAACTCCGACCGAAGAGTACTGCTCCGATCACTCTCCTTTATCTTCAGCCTTTCGGTACCTGTTATGACCGAAACGCCGTTGCAGAACGATGCAAGGGCAACCAGTGGAGGAGCCAGATCGGGACATTCTGAAATATCAAATATGAAAGGTTCAAGTCTGTTCCTGACAACCTTCACATACCCCGGTCCTGTAATAACATCGGCTCCGGCTTTACCAAGGACATCAACTATTTTCCTGTCGGCCTGGCTCGATTCCATCGATATCCCCTCTACAGTAACTTCACCTGCTATGGCACCCATAACCAGGAAGAACGATGCCCCGCTCCAGTCCCCTTCAACGACATATCGCGCAGGAACATATTTCTGATTCCCCGGGACAACAAATTCAGAATATCCGTTATTAATAATTCTGATCCCGAACTTACCAAGTATATCTGTTGTCAGGTCGATATATGGTTTGCTCTTCAGCTGGCTTACCGTTATACATGAATCGTTTGCGACCACCGGCAGGGCCATCAGCAGTCCGCTGATCACCTGGGAACTTTTCGATCCGTCGAGTGAAATACTGCCTCCGGTCAACGGCCCCTCGATCTCTACCGGCAGGTGTCCACCGTTACTTGATACTTTTACAGAGCATTGTTCGAGTGCATCTTTTATCGAATCCATCGGCCTTGACAATATCGACCCTTCACCATTGATCGTTATTCTCCTTCCTGCAAGTGAAGCCACGGCTGAAAATATCCTTGCTCCAAGTCCTGACTCCCCGCAATTGATCGCGTCGCAGACCGGTGCTAGTCCACCTGTGATATGAATACCGTCGGATTCTCCTGATATCACTGCACCAAGGCATTCTGCCATTCTCAGCGACGATAGTGAATCATCACTTCCTGAGGGATTAACTATCACCGATTCACCTTCCGCCAGAAGGGCGGCAGCAACAGCACGCTGCATTGAGCTTTTTGAAGGAGGAGCCATTATCCTGCCCCAAACAGGGTATGGTTCTATTCTCTTTACCATCTCAGGGATTACTTATCAGGAATTCCACAAGCCTTGAAAGTTGTATTTTTCTTACGACGCCTTTACCCGGTGCCTCAAGGAAAATAAAATGTATCTCATCGTTCACCCTCTTCTTGTCTTTCAAAATTACATCGGGCAGTTTTCCCGGATCGATCTCACTTTCATTCAAAAAGCCAAGCCTCCTGATCGTGTTGATAATCCTTGAAGCCATAATGTTATCAAGAAGTCCCTCCTCAACAGAAAAGTGTATCGCCAGTACCATACCATATGCAACAGCATAGCCATGAGCCATTCCTGTAAGAGACTCAATGGCATGCCCTGTTGTATGGCCGAAGTTAAGCAGTCGTCTCTCACCATTCTCCTTTTCATCATTTTCGACAATTGAGGTCTTAATTTTTACACAGGCAGGAATTACTATATCCAGTACATCCCTGTCGGCTGCCAGCAGCCTGTCAATATTATCTTCAATAAATCCAAGCAGTTCAACATCACGAATAAGTGCATACTTAAGTACTTCAGCAAGCCCCGATAAATATTCCTCTGAAGGTAATGTTGACAGCATCACCGGATCGCACAGTACAAATTCAGGCTGGTTGAAAGTTCCTATAATATTCTTAATACCATTGAGATTGACACCGTTCTTTCCTCCTATACTAGCATCGACCTGTGATAAAAGCGATGTCGAAATAAACCCGAATCTCACTCCCCGCATATATACCGATGCCGCAAAACCGGCGATATCACATATCACACCTCCCCCGATTCCCAGTATAAATGTTGACCTTCCGGCTCCCAATTCCATAAGCTGAGCAAGTAATTTATCTGCATATGCGAGGCTTTTGGTGCTTTCCCCGGGAGGAAGAGACACCACCCTGCACCCGGGAAATTCGTTACCATATATCCCGTACAGGTTATCATCGGTAATAATTATGGTATTACCTGTATCGATCAGTTCCGTGACTTCCCTCCACGGCTTACCAACGTACACCCTTGATACTTTGCCGCCGGTACTATAATCTATTGCAGTCATCCGTAAAAAATTTCAGCTTAAAGGTATGAAAACATGGCAATTAATTCATTACCTTATTTTGAAAGTTTATCGACTCCTGGTGTATTTCCTTGAAGACCTGTATAATGAATTTCTCACTCAGACCAAGCTCCTTACCACGGGTCAGCCTGTCTTCCAGTATCTCCGACCATCTTCCTGTCTGAAGAATGGTAATGTTTTCCCTTTTCTTGTATTCGCCAATCTGTTCCGATATTGCCATCCTGTTACGGATCACTCTCAGAAGCTCATTGTCCCACTGATCGATCTGGCGTCTGAGGTTTTCAAGCCCTTCGATCTGGGAAGCTGTTTTAATATCGGGGTCCCTGTAAATGAGTCCCTTAAGTATTTCATCAAGACGTGATGGTGTAACCTGTTGAAGGCTATCGCTCAGGGCCGATGAGGGATCGATATGCGATTCGATGAACAGACCATCAAAATCCAGGTCCATAGCTGTCTGGGCCACACTGAACAACAGTTCCCTGTTACCGCAGATATGGCTCGGATCATTTATCAAGGGAAGGTTAGGATATCTGCGTTTCAGCTCAATGGGTATTTCCCACTGCGGCATATTACGATAAGGTGATTCACCATAGTGGCTGAATCCCCTGTGAACGGCAACAAGTTTCCTGATCCCTGCCTTGTTTATCCTTTCCAGCGCTCCGATCCAAAGCTCCAGATCGGGATTAACAGGATTCTTCACAAAGACAGTAACATCGAGTCCCCTGAGCGAATCAGCAATTTCCTGCACTGCGAAAGGGTTGGCAGTTGTACGTGCACCCAGCCATAAAATATCAATTCCGTGGCGAAGTGCCTCCTTTATATGCCACATGTTGGCCACTTCAACTGCCGTCATCATTCCCGTTTCCTCCTTTACTTTCTTTAACCAGGGAAGGGCAACGGACCCCAATCCTTCAAATGTGCCCGGTCTTGTCCTGGGTTTCCATATGCCTGCCCTGAAAAAGCTTACTCCGATCTCCTTCAATTGCCTTGCCGTTGCCAGCACCTGGTCTTCAGTTTCGGCACTACACGGACCTGAAATAATTACAGGATGTCCGTTCTTCCGGAAAAGGCATTTCTCACTAATATTCAAATTATTGTTCATCATTCCTTCCGATCATTAAATACTATTCCTTACTTCAATATTTTCAATTACTCTTCTTGTTGATTCATTAATCCTTTCATCCGGTGTACAAAGAGACACTCTTATAT
>JBJKPH010000119.1:0-6660 GCA_046706585.1 Bacteroidales bacterium
GCATAGAGCTGTGCAAGGTTGTCCTGGCCGATGATGACCAGGTTCCTTTCCTTCTTCAATCATCCAGTACAACACATAAAAAAGATGCTGAAGCTCTTGGTGCAGCTTTTATTAATAAATATTCAAAATCTCTGTCTCTTGAGCTTCGTAATTTCATAATTCAGTACCTCGCTTTTGGCCCTTTCGTTTTCAGAAATCCTGACACACTTGAGCCTATAGCGATAGCCACAGACCTTCAGAATCTTCAACAGAAGATACTGTCAGTACCTGATAAGACACTCGAATACCATGCCACCCACAACCATTTTTCTAAATGGTTGAATGCAAGGGCTCTGTTCCCGGTAGCCCAGATGTTTAAATACATAAGGAAAGAAGATTTTGCAACGATGGATGAGATGAGACGTTTCCTTTATGTTGCCATATCAAGCTTCCGGCAGGGCAAGGGCAGGGGGGTAATTGCAAAATTCGATAAATCAAGCTTTGATGAATACCAGACTTTTTCCAGGATAGGTGACGGCTCAATAGGAGGTAAGGCCAGGGGGCTGGCATTTATAAACAGTATAATCAAAACACATAAGCTATTCAGCAAATTTCCTGATGTGCTGATAACAATACCGAGGACAGTTGTATTGAGCACCGATATCTTTGACGAATTCATGGAACAGAATAATCTGTATTCCGTGGCTCTTTCTGATTTACCCGATGAAGAAATACTTAACCGTTTTGTCAGTGCCGATCTTCCGGGTCATGTCTACCAGGATTTTTATGCTTTCCTTGGCATTTCCCGGAATTATCCGATAGCCGTGCGATCCTCTTCCAAGCTGGAAGATTCACATTACCAGCCTTTCGCAGGTATTTATTCCACTTATATGATCCCGAGGGTTCCTGACAATAAGCAGATGGTCAGGATGTTAGCTGATGCTATAAAGGAAGTTTACGCATCGGTATATTATAAGGCCAGCAAAGCATATATGAATGTAACCTCAAATGCTCTTGATGAAGAAAAAATGGGTATCATTCTTCAGGAGGTGTGTGGTAACAGGCACGGAGAGATCTATTACCCTACGCTGTCTGGTGTAGCCCGGTCAATTAATTATTACCCTATAGGTGCGGAAAAAGCTGAAGACGGTATAGTTAATATTGCACTGGGACTGGGAAAACATATTGTGGAGGGTGGTCTTTCTCTGCGTTTTTCTCCAAAATATCCAAAAAAGATACTGCAGCTTTCTTCACCCGAGACAGCCTTGCGCGATACACAAAAGGAGTTTTTTGCTCTTGATCTGAATATCGACAGTTTTATCCCCTCTACCGATGATGGTGTTAATATGCTTAAACTTGATATTAAGGATATTAATAATGAGAATGCTCTTAAATTTGCTGCATCTGTTTACGACAGGAACAATAACATGTTGCGCGACGGGATATCATACCCGGGGAAAAAGGTGATAACTTTCGCAAATGTTTTGCAACACAGGATTTTTCCATTGGCCGATATTATAAGCACTCTTCTGGAAATAGGGCAACGGGAGATGAACAATCCTGTTGAGATAGAGTTTGCCGCAAACCTGGAAACACCCCAGGGTGCACCCAGGATATTCAGCTTCCTTCAGATCAGGCCTATTGTGCATTCTGAAGAAACACAAAACATAAACCTCGGTACTATAAGTGAAAAGGATACAATTATTTTCTCTGAATCGGCATTGGGTAACGGTGTTTTTAAAGGTATCCACGACCTTGTTTATATAAAACCCGATTCTTTCAGTGCTGCAAACAATAAAACGGTGGCTGCTGATATAGATAAGCTCAACACAGGTTTTCTCAGGGAAAACCGTGGTTATATCCTTATTGGTCCGGGCCGTTGGGGTTCAACAGATCCATGGCTTGGAATACCTGTTAAATGGCCACAGATATCCGGGGCAAGAATAATAATAGAATCAGGCCTGAAGAATTACAGGATAGACCCTAGCCAGGGCACCCATTTCTTTCAGAACCTGACTTCTTTCAGGGTGGGTTATTTCACAATAAATCCCTATATCAATGAAGGTTACTACGATGTTGATTTCCTCAACGGTCTGAAAAGCATTTATGAAGATGAGTTCATCAGGCATATACGCTTTGACGATCCGCTTGAGATAATGATCGATGGCAGGTCGCACAGAGGAGCAATAATGAAGCCTAAGGTTCAGTAAATACCGCGCCTTCCGTGTTGACCTCATTACTGACCTTTTTGATCAACCCCTGAAGTACATTTCCCGGCCCTACTTCGATGAATGTATTTGCGCCGTCGCCTATCATATTTTTAACACTCTGTGTCCATCTCACGGGTGATGTAAGCTGTAATACAAGATTTGCCTTTATTTCTTCTGGATTGCTTGAAGGTGAGGCGTTAACATTTTGATATACAGGGCATACAGGAGTATGGAAAATTGTGTTGTTGATAGCTTCCTCGAGTTCCAGTTTTGCCGGCTCCATGAGTGGTGAATGAAAAGCCCCGCCAACAGCCAGCCTGAGAGCTCTTTTGGCTCCCTTATCCTTTAGAAGGCCTGTGGCAATATCTATTCCTTCAACTGATCCGGAGATGACTATCTGGCCGGGACTGTTATAATTGGCAGGCACAACAGTCTCATTTATTGAAGCACATATTTCTTCCACAACAGCATCATCAAGTCCAAGGATTGCTGCCATTGTGGATGGTGTTTTCTCACATGCTTTTTGCATTGCCAGGGCTCTTTTATAGACAAGCATCAATCCGTCCCCGAATGACAGAGTCTTATTGGCTACAAGTGCCGAGAACTCTCCAAGTGAATGACCTGCAACCATGTCCGGTTTGAAACTTTCACCCAGCACTGCCGCTAAAATTGTCGAGTGAAGAAAGATAGCCGGTTGTGTCACCTTTGTCTGCCTGAGATCTTCTGCAGTGCCATCAAACATCAGGTCAGTTATTCTGAAACCCAGGATGTCGTTCGCTTCAAGGAATAAACTGCGGGCAGTGTCTGAATGATCAAACAGATCTTTCCCCATCCCCGGGAACTGGGCTCCCTGTCCTGGAAATACGTATGCTTTCATAAAGTATGATTTTAAAATTAATTCATAATAATCCCTGTTACAGGGAGTCCTGTTTCCGGAAAGATTCCTTCCGGGGTATGCATCCGGTTCTTTATGATCCGGCCCGGCAAAAATATGAAATTTTTTAGTGTAATCTGGAACCAATCAGATGAACAAATTCTTCCCTTGTGTTCAGTTCCCTGAGGAAGATACCAGTGAAGGCTGATGTGGTAGTCACAGAATTTTGCTTTTGTACACCTCTAATCTGCATGCACATGTGCTGGGCTTCTATCACCACAGCCACACCTATAGGATTAAGACAATCCTGTATGCAGTTACGTATTTGTGTAGTAAGCCTTTCCTGCACCTGCAGCCTCCTGCTGAATGCTTCAACCACCCTGGCTATTTTGCTCAGCCCGGTGATATAACCGTTGGGGATATATGCCACATGCGCTTTACCGAAAAATGGCAGCATGTGATGTTCACACATCGAATAGAGGTCAATGTCCTTAACAATAACCATCTGTTTGTATTCTTCCCTGAACTTGGCTGAGTTAATTATCTGGCACGGGTCCTGAGAATATCCGTTAGTCAGGAAGGTAAGTGCTTTGGCAACCCTCTGGGGTGTTTTCAAAAGTCCTTCCCTGTCGGGATTCTCGCCAATCAGTTGGAGTACCCGGTAGTAGATACCCGAAAGCTCTTCAATCTTTTCCGGATCCCATGTCTCCTTTTTTTCGTATCCATTGCTGCCTGTAAGGTCTTCTTCGGTTTCTTTATCCTTAAAATTATCCATAGTATTCAATTGTGTTATTTTCAGTTTCTTCAATTTTTACGCAGTGGAGCAGGACTCCTCCCGCTTCAATTGAGGGCTTTAGTTCGTCCCATATTGCCACAGCAAGATTCTCTGTTGTGGCTATTCTGCCCTTCATGAAGTCAACTTCCATATTAATATTTTTATGATCAAGTTTGTTGATCACTTTTTCAATAATAATCTGTTTCAGTGTGTATTGATATTCATAACAAAACCATGCTCCGCCGACATCTCTCCCTTTATTGTGACCCATAAAACATAATTGTGGCCATGCCAGTTAGGATTAGAGCATTTTCCAAATACAATGCTGTTTTTTTCATCGGACCAGTCTTTACGAAACATCCGGTGTGCTGCACTGAATCTTTCTCTTCTGGTTAGATATATCATGCTGTAACTATTTATCTTACAATAATAGCCAATAATTTCCATCTTTCTGACCTATAAATGCAATATCTTTACGGGCATAGTTAAGTTAAAGGAAAAATTCCGGATATGTCAAAGAGAATTCTTGTTACAGCGGCTACCCGTACAGAAGCAGATGTGGTGAAAGGTATTGCAGGTGAAGACTTTAGTGGCAACAGTTTCCTTTTCAGAGGCTTGACGGCGGAAGTACTCGTAACAGGGGTTGGAGCCATGTCCACATCCTGGTCGCTGCAGCAATGGATACGGGCCAATGATAAGCCTTTACTCGCAATTAATGTCGGAATAGCTGGAAGCTACAGGAATGATATCAATAAAGGCGATGTTGTGATACCGGTAACCGATTGTTTTGCTGATTCCGGGATTGAGGATGGCAGGAATTTCATTACACTTGGTGAAGCAGGTCTTACTGGTAATGATGATTTTCCGTTCACAAACGGGTTACTTTATTCTGATCAAAGATGCAGCAAAAGTCTGTCTGCCATTGTAACACCGGTAAATGCCATCACAGTCAATACAGCCACCGGCTCCGAAGAAACAAGGCAGAGGCTTGTCGACAAATATAATCCCGATATTGAGACTATGGAGGGTGCAACTTTTTTCTATATTTGTCTCAGGGAAAAGATCCCTTTCTTTGCTCTCAGGGCCGTTTCAAATATTGTTGAGAAGAGGAACAGGAGTAACTGGAACATTGATCTGGCCCTTGCTAACCTGTCGCAAAAATTGAAGGAAATAGAAATAAACAGTGATTTTAAGATATGAAGCTGACACTAGGTTTTTCTCCATGTCCGAATGATACTTTCATCTTCGATGCCATGGTCCATGGGCGGATAGATACAGAAGGACTGGAATTCGATTATTTTCTGGCCGATGTTGAAGAGCTCAACAGGAAAGCACTTGATGCCAGGGTTGATATTACAAAAATAAGTTATCATGCCTATGTATACGTGGCTGAAAACTACCTGATCCTTGACTCGGGTAGTGCTCTCGGGCATCATAACGGACCATTGCTTATAAGTAAGCGGGTTATATCTCCTTCTGAGGTGCCCGGTCTCAGGATTGCCATTCCTGGTAAAATGACAACAGCCAACCTGCTTTTCAGTATTGCCTGGCCCGGTGCCGTTAATAAAACTGAGTACCTGTTTTCCGATATAGAGGATGCTCTTATTAAGGAAGAAGTGGATGCCGGGCTAATAATTCATGAGACAAGGTTCACATATTTCCGGAAGGGATTGCATAAGATTGCCGATATGGGTGAGTACTGGGAGAAAGAGACCGGTCTGGCTATCCCCCTGGGAGCCATTGTAGTCAACAGGCATCTTCCTGAAGAAATATCTCTGAAGGTCAATCGTGTTTTGAGAAGAAGTCTTGAATATGCTTATAAGGATTCTTTTGCCTCATATGATTTTGTTGCCGGTAATGCGAAGGAGATGGATAGCAGCGTCATGAACAGTCATATCAAATTATATGTAAATGAGTATTCGCTCGATTTAGGAGAACATGGTAAAAATGCTATCCGCGGACTTTACAGGATTGCAGGAGAAAAAGGTGTTATTCCTGCTTTGCCAGAAAGAATTTTCCTTACCTGATATTTACCCCTTTACGGTATAAAAATGCTAACTTTGAACATAGATGAAAGTTCATTGTTGATGTAGTATAAATATTAACTCAAAAGATCAATATTATGGCATTTGAATTACCAAAACTACCTTACAAACTGGATGCTCTTGTTCCTTTTATCAGTGAGGAAACATTAGATTTCCACTATGGAAAACACCACCAGGCATATGTTAATAACCTTAACGGCCTCATCCCGGGTACTGAATTCGAGAATGCGGACCTGGAAACAATTATCAAGAAAGCTGATGGGGGAGTTTACAACAATGCAGCCCAGGTATGGAATCACACATTCTATTTTGAATCATTTTCCAAAGACGGGAGAAGAGTTCCTGTCGGAGCTTTGGCAGATGCCATAAATGCATCCTTTGGTTCCTTTGATGCTTTCAAAGAACAATTTAACAAGGCTGCAGGTACACTTTTCGGAGCAGGCTGGGCCTGGTTGGCAGGGAAGGATGACGGTACATTGCAGATTGTGCAGGAATCAAATGCAGGTAATCCTCTGAAGAAGGGCTTGAAACCTGTTATTACCTGCGATGTTTGGGAACATGCTTATTATATAGATTACAGGAATAAGCGTCCCGATTATATTAAGTCATTCTGGGAGATACTCGACTGGGATGTTCTGGATAAACGATACGGGAAATAAAAACATTTATAAGAACTTAATTTTTAAGTCGGTTTCAGGGTTGGATTTTTTTACGTTCGATACAGTAATGAAAGCCCCGGGATAGTATTATTTCCCGGGGCTTAAGTTTTTATTGAGC
>JBJKPH010000120.1:0-2892 GCA_046706585.1 Bacteroidales bacterium
CGAAGAGGAAACAGTAAAGGAGATATTGGAAATCCTCAAGTCGGAGTTTGAATAGAGAATTATTGAATTAAAGGTGCTATATGACAGAGGGACAAAAAGCGACCAGATTAAGTAAAGCGGCAAGGGAATTGAATGTCGGGATATCCACTATTGTGGAGTTCCTGAATAAAAAAGGCTTTGAAACCGACTCAAACCCCAATACCAAGATCCCTGAGGAAGCCTACGAGTTACTTCTTAAGGAATACAGCTCCGATATCAGTGTGAAAAAAGAATCTGAAAAGCTTACACTGAAGGAACTGAATCGCAGAAAAGAGACCATTTCGATCGAAGATCTTTCAGGTGAAGCCGGCGAAGAGCAGCCGGAGGAAGAAGAGAAGGAGGAAATCGTTACTGCTGTCAATACTACACCTGAACCTCCTGAGGCTGTTGTGCATGAAGAACCGGTAGTTGAAACCAAAGAAGAGAAATTACCGGAGCCGGAGAAGGAGAAAAGCCCTGTTAAGGAAGTTGCAAAGGAAGAAAAGGAGGAAGAGAAGAAAAGCAGTCTTAATATTGTTGGTAAGATCGACCTCGAAAAAATCGAAAAGCCCCCAAAAGAGATTGCAAAGCCCAAGGCCAAACCTGCTAAGGAAGAAAAGAAAGATATTAAACCTGTAAAGGAAGAGAAGAAAAAAGCAGAGAAAAAAGAGGATGAAAAGCCAGTCAAAACTCCTTCTGAAGAAGCAGTAAAGAGTACCGAAACTGAAACCGCTGAAAAACCGGAGTCTCCCGCAAAGAAAGAGCCTGTAAAAAAAGAAGATACGGCTAAAAAAACCGAAGAGCCTGTCAGGGAAAAGTTCATTAAGACAGAAGTCAAGAAATTATCAGGACCAACAGTAGTCGGAAAGATCGACCTTCAGGAATACGAGGAGAGAAAGAAGGCCGCAGCACAGGCAAAGAAGGTTAAGATTGATGAAAAGAAAAGCGATGGCGATTCAAAGAGAAAACGGAAAAGGATAAGGAAAGATAAAGAGAAAGTATCCCTTAAACCGTCTCCCGGCGACAGGAAAGATAAGAAGAAAAGGAAAAGTCCCGTTCGTCCGGAAGTGAACGAGGAAGACGTTCAGAAACAGATCAAGGAAACCCTTGCCAGGTTAACAACCAAAGGAAAATCAAAGGGTTCGAAATACCGCAGGGAGAAACGCGACCTGATAAGCCAGAAACATCAGGAAGAAATAGAAAAACTGGAACAGGAAAAGAATATTCTGATAGTTACCGAGTTCGTATCGGTTAACGAACTGGCCACTATGATGAAAGTACCAGTTACTGATATTATTTCTACCTGTATGAGTCTTGGATTATTCGTTTCGATAAACCAGCGCCTCGATGCGGAGACAATGTCAATCCTTGCCGAGGAATTTGACTACAAGGTTGAATTTGTGAGTGCCGATCTGCAGGAAGCAGTGACTGAAGAGGATGATGATCCTGAAACACTTTCCCCGAGACCACCTATTGTAACTGTGATGGGGCATGTCGATCATGGGAAAACGAAATTGCTCGACTATATCAGGAATACAAACGTTATTGCCGGTGAAGCCGGTGGAATAACCCAGCATATCGGAGCTTACAGTGTGTCACTCGATGGCGGCAAGATAATTACCTTCCTCGACACCCCGGGTCATGAGGCCTTTACGGCTATGAGGGCCAGGGGGGCACAGATAACCGATATAGCAATAATAGTGGTTGCTGCCGATGACGGAGTGATGCCTCAAACAGTAGAGGCAATTAACCACGCCGCTGCTGCCGGTGTGCCTATTGTTTTTGCCATCAATAAAATAGATAAGCCATCGGCCAATGCCGAGAAGATCAAGGAGGAGCTGGCAAATATGAATTATCTGGTTGAAGACTGGGGAGGGAAATACCAGTCGCAGGAAATATCAGCCAAGGCCGGTCTTAATATCGACCTGCTACTTGAAAAAGTATTGCTTGAAGCCGAGTTACTTGACCTGAAAGCAAATCCCGATAAAAGGGCGACCGGTACAGTATTGGAATCTTCACTCGACAAAGGAAGGGGATATATTACCACTATCCTGATAAAATCAGGAACTCTGGAGCTGGGTGATGTGGTACTCGCAGGAACCCATTTCGGACATGTCAAGGCAATGTACAATGAACGCGGCCATAAGATCGAAAAAGCCGGACCATCAATGCCGGTCCTTATACTGGGGCTCAACGGAGCAGTTCAGGCTGGCGATAAGTTCAATATTATGGAATCGGACCGTGAAGCCAAGGAAATTGCAACCAGGCGTACACAGCTTCAGCGTGAGCAGGGACTTCGCACACAGAAACATATTACCCTCGATGAGATAGGACGCAGGATAGCTATAGGTAACTTCCAGGAGCTTAACGTCATTGTTAAAGGTGACGTCGACGGTTCGGTGGAAGCCCTCAGCGACTCACTGATAAAACTCTCGACAGAGGAGATCCAGGTAAATATCAGGCATAAGGCAGTGGGACAGATATCCGAATCGGATATTCTGCTGGCTGCAGCTTCAAATGCGATAGTTGTCGGCTTCCAGGTCAGACCCTCAATGCAGGCAAGAAAACTTGCCGAGAAGGAAGAGATTGATATCCGCCTTTACTCGATCATCTACGATGCCATCAACGAGATAAAATCGGCAATGGAAGGAATGCTCTCTCCGGAGGTGAAGGAAGAGATCACTTGCACTGTTGAAGTTCGCGATGTATTCAAGATAACCAAAGTTGGTACCGTTGCCGGATGCTTTGTTAAAGAAGGAAAGATAACCCGCAATACAAAAATAAGGGTGATACGCGACGGGATAGTGATCTATACCGGCGAGCTGGGATCACTGAAGAGATTCAAGGATGATGTGAAGGAGGTAAGCTCAGGAT
>JBJKPH010000121.1:0-15642 GCA_046706585.1 Bacteroidales bacterium
ATGGAAACAACGTGGCTCTTGCTGCAAAAATAATGGGAAGAGTGGCAGATATTAAAGTCAGAGAAGGAGATACTGTAAGGAAAAACCAACTACTCGTTTTATTGGATTCAACAGATTTAGTAGCACAGAAGCAACAGGCTGAAGCCCAGGTAAACCAGGCCCGGGTCAATCTCGAACAGGCAGTAGCCAAATATAGAGCAGATGAAACAGGCATTAAAATTTATAAGATTAATGCCGATAAGGCAACGACCGACTTTGAGAGGGCCCGCCGCCAGCTCGACTTAAATGTAATTACAGAAGAGCAATTCGAGAATATTCACAAGTATTATGAGACAAGCGTGACACAACTGGATTTATCGAAAGCACAACTTAAAGTATCGGCCTCGCAAACCGAGCTTGCAAAGGCATCTGTTGAAAGTGCACAATCACTGGTCAATGTGTTGACGACACAACTTCGGAATACCAGGCTTTATAGTCCTTTCGATGGGATAGTTGCAAAAAGATGGTTGATTCCCGGGGATATGGCACAGATGGGACAAAGCATTTTAACAATTAATGCCAGCAAGGATCTTTGGGTTTCGGTTTATATTGAGGAAACAAAACTGAAATCGCTGAGAATGGGGCAGGATGCAGAATTTACTATTGATGCCATTCCCGAGGCTGTATTTACAGGAAAGATCATTTATATAGGAAACAATACTGCTTCAAAATTTTCATTGATACCACCAAGTAATGCCTCGGGTAATTTTACTAAGATTACGCAGAGGGTGCTAATAAAGGTCTCTGTTGAAAATGTTAACCCGGGCGAACTTCCTGATTATACAATTTTTCCCGGCATGTCGGTGGTTATGAAACTTATTAAATAATGAACAAGAGAAGAGTAACGATAACTCACCGGATAAGAAGAACACTTCGCAAACGCACTGCACCATTTCACCCCAGGAAACCAGCTTACAAATGGTGGCTGCTTGCCAATGTGATGGTAGGTACCTTTATGGCGGTTCTCGACTCCACGATTGTTAATGTGGGTCTTCCGAAGATTATGGCTTCTTTTGGTGTTGGCATCGATAAAATTGAATGGGTTATTACCGGGTACATGCTTGCACTGGCGCTTATGCTACCTACCTCTGCCTGGCTTGCTGACAAACTTGGGTATAAACGCATGTATTTTATTGGAATGGCTATGTTTACCTTCGGTTCGTTTCTTTGCGGAATATCCGGTAATGAAGATTTTCTTATAATTGCCAGGGTTATTCAGGGTCTGGGAGGTGGTACCCTTATGCCATTGGGTATGGCAATAATAACCCGCGAATTTCCTCCCGAGCAGAGGGGTACGGCATTGGGATTCTGGGCTATTGCTGCAGCTGCTTCTGTATCATTTGGCCCGCTGATAGGGGGATTCCTGATTGATAATTTCAACTGGCAGCTGATCTTTGATGTAAATGTCCCGGTAGGATTATTTGGTTTGTTCGCCACAATAATTATTCAAAGCGAGTACAAAAATAAAAATGTTAAAAAGTTTGACCTGTTAGGATTTATATCTGCAAGCCTTTTCCTTCCCCTTGTTCTCTATGCCCTTACAGAAAGCACGGCAAGTACCAATACCGAAGGATGGAGTTCTCCGTTGGTGCTGATATGTCTTCTGATTTCGATTATATCTCTGGTGATCTTTGTTACAAACGAATTAACCATAGATAATCCGTTGATGGATTTAAGGCTATTGGGTAATTATAATTTCGGAATCAGTTCTCTGATGATGCTGGTATTTGGCATAGGCATGTTTGGCAGTACTTTTTTGTTACCCGTATATCTTCAGAATTCCCTCGGATACACTGCTTTGCAGGCTGGGGCTGTTTTTTTACCGGTTGGAATAGTTCAGGGAGCAATTTCACCTGTAGCTGGTTGGTTCGGAGACAAAACAAATCCCAAGATCCCTATGGTGCTGGGCTTGATAATGATGGCCATGAGCTTTTTAATAAACAGCAGATTATCATATCTTACCGAGCACTGGTATATAATGCTTTCACTCTATTTCAGGGGATTTGGAATGGGTATAATGTTCACTCCCATGAGCTCGGTTGCACTTATTGAGATCCCTCGTGAAAAAATGGCCCAGGCATCAGGTCTGTTCAATATAATACGACAACTTGGAGGAAGTTTCGGTGTTGCTTTGCTGGCAACATTACTGATCGCCAGAGTGAATTTTCATCAACAGACTTTCAGCGAAGGCATTGATATAAATTCACCCCAGTTTGCATCGGTTGTTCATAATATTACAGGATTTGTACAGCACACAGGCGGAGCCGATTTTAGTACCGCAAGAAAGCTGAGCCAATCGGCGATAATGAATCAGGTAAACAAGGAAGCATATATCCAGGCAATAGACGATGATTTTCTGCTGGCAGGGATTATTACCCTGATAGGCATAATACCGGTTTTCTTACTTCACACAAAAAAAATCAAAGAACAAAAAAGAAAAAGAAATGTACATCAGATGGAATAATATACTTAGGCTGATAACACCAGCCTTACTGACACTCTTTATGCTGAATTCCGGCGAGAGCCAGGCACAGGTACGCAGTGATACTATAACACTTGAAAATGTTATTGACAGGGTGATACAAAACAACCCGGTAATAAAAAAGGCGGAAGAGGGCATAAACGCCTCAGGGCTGGCTACAGAACTTGCATCTTCAGCCTGGTTGCCTTCAGTCTCTGCAGACGGAACATATACGCGTATGGCCCCCATTCCTTCATTTGATATACCAGGTGTTGGACATGTTCAGATGTATCCAGATAATGGGATGAATTTCTCACTTGAGGCCAGACAATTAGTTTATGACTTTGGTAAAACAAGTTATAATATTGAAATACAAGAATTAACCCGGGATCTTGCCTCGCTGAACAGTGAGCAGGTAAAAGAAAAAATTTCTTTGGCCTCGGCAGGGATTTTCTACTCTCTCTTTTATATTCAATCTGCAAAAAGTATTGTCGAAGAACATTTGAACACTCTTAAAAAGCACCTTGAATTTGTTGAAAACAGGCAAAAAACAGGCTCGGCAACTGACTATGAAATATTGTCGACAAAGGTAAAAGTATCTGCGGCCGAAACCCAGTTGTCGGAACTCCAAACCGCATATAATGTTCAGCTTTCACATTTGAATACTATTTCAGGAACAGAACTGAGTGATGTTTTTTTCTATACCGATACAACCATATCTATCGTTTCAGGAATAGATCAATCTGTTTTTGAAAATGCCATGATGAATCGCTTTGATGTGCAGGCCATTGAAAAGAAAAGAGCAATGAATGAGGTCAGCTATAGCCTGGTAAAATCACAGGAATATCCCACCCTTGGTGTTTTCGGTGCCGGAGGCTGGAAAAATGGCAATTTGCCTGAAATAGAGAAATTGAAATTAAATTATATGGTTGGTCTTTCCCTGAAGGTTCCGGTTTTCGACGGACACAGAAATGACATTAAATTAAAGATGGCAAACAGCACAATTAAACAAACAAATCTTGAACTGGATAATATCAGAAACACAACAAGAGATCAAATAACCGAAAGCTACCTTCAGCTATTGCTCTCGGAAAAGAAAATTAAGCAGGCTGTTATGCGACTCAAACAGGCTGAAGAAGCTTATAACCTGGCTAAAATAAATTATACCGAAGGAGTCATAACTAATCTTGATTTAATTTATGCATCAGATATGCTGGCTAACACGCAACTTCAACTTTTAATGAATAAGATTGACTATCGTTACAACCTTTTAAAATACAGGGATTCTATTGGAGAGACTCTGTATTAATACACCTTAGCGTTCCGCTTACAACTTTGGCAAGCCTTCGTTGTACAAAGTCGGCGGACGGAAAGGAATGGTATAATTCGCCGTAGCTTGATGCTGAATTAAGAGTCCGTAGCTTGCTCTGTGGTTTAATGCCATTTAATTAATACTACTTTTCTCCTGATCTTCATTCTTCAAAATATATAATTGAACATAAATCCATCGGCCATTATTCCTGCAGCCATTATCCCTGCAAATGTTATTATAAACGGGAGCTTAAGTACCTTTTTTAAAATGATCATTTCAGGGAGCGACAGGCCTACTACTGCCATCATAAAGGAAAGAGCCGTACCCAGCGAAGCTCCCTTCTCGATCAATACGGAAACTATTGGAATGATCCCGGCAGCATTTGAATATAACGGAACACCTATAATGACTGACAGCGGAACACTGTACCATGCCGATTTCCCCATCAGTGAAGCCATGAAATCCTCAGGAACATATCCATGTGCCGCCGCACCTACTGCAATACCAATAACAATATATATCCATATTTTACCTACAATCTCTTTTACTGCATTATATCCGTACCGGATACGGTCTGAAAATTTAAGTTTTTCACTTTCTTGATCCTGATTGCCAAATTGTGTCTCATAAACCCAGTCCTGGACCCAGTTACGAAGGTTTAGTTTCCCTATCAGCCACCCTGAAGTTACTGCAATAACCAGTCCGGCAATAATATAAATTACAGCCGTTTTCCATCCAAACATACCAAATAGCAGGATTACTGCAACCTCGTTGATCATCGGGGAGGCTATCAGGAATGAAAAGGTGACACCGACAGGTATCCCCGCTTCAACAAAACCCAGGAAAAGGGGTATTGCAGAACAGGAGCAGAATGGTGTAAGGATACCGAGAAGGGAGGCAAGGACATTTCCGGTAAAAAGCGACTTTCCTTCAAGCGCCTTACGGGTCTTTTCAGGTGAAAAGTAAGAACGTACTATTCCAACGAAAAATATTATCAGGACGAGCAATAACAGAACCTTAGGCACTTCGTAAATAAAAAACCTGAGTGTTTCAGTCAGGTGAGACCCTGCAGGCATATTTATTAAACTGTCAATGAGCCAATTTGTTAAAGGCTGCAGGAAATGATAGATCAACAGCCAGGCAGGCAGAAGAAGAAGCGGTATAAATACTCCTTTATCTGATCTTGATGATGTACTCATAAATTTATCTTAATGTTTTGACAGGATCTCCAGTATCTCAGCAGATGACGGCAAATATCCTTTAGTTTCAACTTTTTCGTTCACAACGAGTGCAGGAGTGGCCATTATGCGATACTTCATTATCTCCCCTATATCTTCAACCTTTGTTATTGTGGCATGGATATCGTTTTTTGCAACAACCTCACGTGTGCGTTTCTCGAGTGTCTGGCATTTAGCACAACCTGTGCCTAAGATCTTGATTTCCATATATATTGAATATTGTTATTTTTTAATAATCCGAAATGTGTTTTAAATTTTTTTATATTCTGAACAGTTTTACAAACATTGATCTTGCTTCCTCCCAGTTTTCAGAATTGATACAGTACCTTATGTAGGGAGAATTGATCTCTCCCTGTATCAGTCCGGCATTTTTCAGCTCTTTCAGGTGTTCAGAGAGTGTTGATCGGGCAATAGGAAGGATCTCAGCCATATCTCCGCTATAGCAGCATTTGTTAAGATTGTCTGAAAGATATTCAAGGATGAAAACACGTGTCGGGTTTGACAGTGCTTTCGCATACCTTGCAATCTTTTCCTGATTATCAGTTATCGGTTTCTCCTTTTTGCCCATTCTTAATCATTTCGGGAATTCCCGAAACAAATGTAATACATCTTATTCCATTTTGTAAAGAAAACGGATAAATTTTTTGAGATACGGCCTAATCAAAAAATATGCGGTATTAACAATAACAGAAACAGGTATTCATTTACAAGAGAATACCCGTATGTATCTTATTTGTGGTCGGCAAATTTCCAGTATGCTATAGTCCCATACAATCCAGCCAGTCCGGTCAGGAACAAAATAATGTAACTGGTTATATTCAACTGCATTTCTTCAGTTTCACCAGACATACCAAATAGTCCGGGAACTGACCATGGGAAATAGGGCCCCAATCCCACTAATCCTGTAAAATTTGCCAGGATCAATGTTAGTACGACAAACCCCAGTGGAAGTATATATCCGTTACTATAGCTTGCTAAATATGCCACCGGGGTAGAAAGCAACAGCATCAGCAGGGATGTTATAGTATAAGTATAAATATAATGAAGCATAGCATCCGGGGAAAAGCCGTCAAGTCTGATAAGCAACCCGGCAATAATGCCTGCAGCCAGGTATATCAGAGCCAGCAATAGTGACCAGAGGACAACGACAATAAGCTTGGAGATTACAAATATTTCACGTGATACCGGGACAACAAATATATCCTTTAGTGTGTGGTCTGAAAATTCCCTGCCATATATCCAGCTAGTGATAAATCCGATCCCGACCAGGCCGACTCCGGCAATACCCTGTATGAGAAGATCCATATAATTTTCCCAGTTTGGTTCCCCTAACCTCATCATCGATGCTTTGTTACCAATCATACCAAGTTTAGCTGATATATCAGGATATTTATTGACAAACATCATAAGTCCCATCATTGATGCGACAAAAGTGAAAAATATGAGAGTCCACGGAAACACTTTTGATTTCCGTACTTTTAATATCTCGATCCCAAATGTTACAGAAAAGCTGTTCATTTTATTACTTAATTCCGATTGTTCGTAAGAAATAGGTTTCCAGATCTTCTTCTTCAACTTTCAACAGGTTGGGAGGACATTTCATATTTACCATTATCGTTGCTATACTACCCGGGTCTGATATGGCTTTTTCATCCCTTATCTCAATTTGATTATTTGCATTTACATCAACGGTATAACCTTTTTCCCTTAATATTTTTTGAGCTTTGATACTATCATTTGAATCGATCACCAGCCGTTTATCTGACAATATATCCAATTCGTCCGAGCTGATCTCCCTGATCAGCTTTCCCTGGTGGAGAATACCTATACGGTTGGCAAACCGTGATATCTCGCCCAGTATATGACTTGAAATAAATACTGTTACGCCTTGATTTGACGCCAGATCACATAAAAGTTCACGGGTTTCATAAATGCCTTCAGGATCGAAGCCGTTAGTCGGTTCATCCAGGATAAGTATTTCGGGTTGATGAATTAAGGCCTTCGCCAATCCCAGACGCTGATTATTCCCTGATGATAGGTCTTTTGCCTTCCTGTTGATATATTGCCCAAGCCTGAGTTGGCTGATTATTTTTTCAACCGGCTTACTGCCTTTCAGAAAGTGAAGTTTACTGATTATTTCAAGGTTTTCACGGACCGTTAATTCGGGGTATGAACTGGGAATTTCAACCAGTGAACCAACATATCTCCATAATTCTTTGTTATTGCCCGTTATCTTTTTATTCCTGATATATGCTGTTCCGGATGATGGTTTTATCATTCCAAGCAACATGCGTATAGTAGTTGTCTTACCTGCACCGTTTAATTCCAGGAAACCATAGATCTCACCTTTGCTGACTTTTAATGACAGGTCGGCAACAGCAGTTACATCCTTAAACTCTTTTGTCAGGTTTTCTGTCCTGATAACTTCTGACATTTTATTTTGCTGTTTTACTTCAATCGCTGTTTCTTTTTGCCCATTCTGGCAATAAGTACCATGTATCAGGTATTAAATATACGGTATTTTACAGTGCTATTATTCACCAGCCACATAAAGGATCAATCACACGCACATTCTCTTTTGCATAGAAGTAAATATTCCGGATATTTGAAGTCCGATTTTTACTTTGTTATGTGCCGGATTATAATTATCGCATTATTAGTAATATTTGTGAACGTGGTGGTTAACGCCCAACAGGATACCATAGCCACTGTGAGCATTGATGAAGTAGTGGTTTCCGGGAACAGGATCCGGTTGCCACTTGCCAAAACTCCGGGGTTAATAACGGTCCTTGGTAAAGAAGAAATAGCCTCAGCTCCTGTATCAAGTGTAGGAGAGTTGCTGGTTTACTGCGCAGGAGTAGATATCAGACAAAGGGGACCCAACGGGGTACAGGCTGATGTGGGGATACATGGAAGCTCATTCGATCAGGTACTGATTCTGGTTAACGGGATCAGAGTAAGTGATCCGCAGACCGGACATCATTCACTTAATCTCCCGGTCGATCCCGGGGCAATAGAACAGATTGAAATTTATAAGGGTTCTGCAGCCAGGGTCTTTGGTCAGAATGCATTTGCCGGTGCAATTAATATAGTAACTAAAGTGCCGGATGGTCATTATGTCAGGTTTTCGGCTAGAGCAGGAGATTTTTCATTGTATGAATCAAAACTTGCAGCCAAACTGGGAGGAGGATATGTTTCAGCATTTTTGTCGGGTGAACATACCAGGTCTGCCGGGTATAAGTATAATACCGATTTCGGTATCACAAATATTTTTTTTCAATCGGAGATAATGACAGGGGCTGGTAGCATAGGGGTGACCGGAGGTATATCAGACAGGTCATTTGGGGCAAACGGATTCTATGCGAGTCCGGATTCACGTGACCAATTCGAATCTGTACGTACATCTATGGCTGCAGCAGAATTCAGTCCCCGGTTTGATAATGCTGCCATAAAGGGAAGTATCAGGGTTTACTGGCGAAATAATTCCGATGAATATATTTTCATCAGGTCAGACCCTGACTATTACAGAAATGATCATACAACAAACTGTACCGGGCTGGATATGAATCTCACCCTTACCTCAGGATTAGGGATAACAGGTGTTGGTGTTGATCTTGGCGCTGATTTTATATCAAGCAACAGACTCGGTGAAAGAAAGAGGTTATGGGGTACATTGTTTGCTGAGCAAAGGATTCTTTTGGGTGCAGGCAAACTGATTGTTACACCAGGGATACAGGCCAACATGTTTGACCGTTTCCGGGGGAATATTTTGCCGGGCATTGATCTGGGTTTCTATATGTCCCCGGGTCTTATGCTTTACGGCTCAACAGGCTATACCTTCAGAATACCCACTTATACCGATCTTTATTATGAAGACCCGGTAAATTCATCAAATCCTGACCTTCAGCCTGAGCGCTCATTTTCGGGAGAATTTGGTTTCAGGACAACTTCCACAAAGATTTTCCAGGTACATGGAGATTGTTTCTTTCGTAACGGGAAGGACCTGATAGACAGGATAAAAGAAAATGCTGAGGACAAATGGGTACCGGAAAACATCTCAAAGATGTGTACAGACGGATTTGAGGCGGGTATGGCCCTGAAACCATCACATACCGGGAACAGCAGCGAGCTTATAGAAAAAATTGAAGCGGGATATACTTATACGGTTTCAACAATTGAGAATAGCAGTGTACCATATTCAAAGTTTGAACTTGAAAATATTCGCAACCAGGTTAATGCTTCATTAACGTTGAAGTATACCAGGCACTTATCGCATACCATCCGGTTCAGATATGTCGACAGGGTTAATATTGATGATTATTCTGTAACCGACAGCAGGATATCATGGCAAAATAGCAGGATTGATGTTTTCGCAGAAGCCACAAATATTCTGAGTACCCGCTACAGGGATGCTAACCTAGTAACCATGCCCGGAAGGTGGTTTTCCGGAGGATTTATATTAAAATTATGATCTTTATTTGATCAACCGGTATCCAAGAATAAATGAACATGACCTGTAATCAGAGGGGAGCATAACATAATTGATGGTAAGATCTCTCCTTGTGGCCACCTGAATTCCCAAATTAAGTCTTTTATACTCATACCCGAGTCCCAGGCCGAAATTAAATCCTGATTCACCTTTAATTACTGTACTGGTCATTTCGAAATCGACGGTAGAATTCAGAATAAGGTCGGCGATTGCCATTCCGCTAATGAAGAACTTTGATGAATTATTCAGGTATAAATAGTACCTGAATCCTACAGGAAATTCGATAGTTGTGTAGTCTGCCCAGGCCAGTTGGGTATCGATACCTGAACCCTGTGCTCCTTTAACCCTGGTCTCCGATTTAAACGACTGGTATGATGGAGCAACGAAAATGGCCCACTTGTAGTTATTATAGGGCAGTTGAAGTTCAACATCAAATCCGGGTGAAAGACTGATCTCCGGGCCGAAATCACCATCGCCTCCATAACTGGAGAATGCTAGTGCCGACATATAGATAACAAAGGTTGAATAATTTATTCCTGTAGTCAGTTTCAGGCTTAACCTGGCCTTATTCTCCATATCGGTATAATCAATAAAATCCACATCCATGCCTGCATTGTATATCAGAAAATAATTGACCAGATCCTTACGGGTATAATTTAAAGGAATTGCAGAAAGATTGTTATTCCCGGGGTAATATAGAAATTGTGACAACTGCACCCTGAAATCATTATTTTCAGCCATCCTGGAGTTGGTTACCAGATATCGTTTATGGACAAGTTGCATAATTCCTTCTTCATAGGTTTTAAAGAAAAACAAACTTAACCCTCTCTCATTATATGAATAAAGTGTGCCAAAACCGTCAACTAGGACTTTCAGGAACAGTGTTTCCTTTGACCATTCTGGTGCACGGCTGCGGTTCAGTTCATCCACCTCGGTTGGAGACCTGTCGATCATGACCTCAGCCCGTACATATTTCGATGAATTGTAAATTTCAAATTCACTGATATTGTCAACAGAGGCAATGATCGGCACTCCCTGCCCCGGCAAACTGTATTTTATCTCTACAGGATTAAATTTCCAGTCACTATTTTCGATCAGGCATTCAGTTTTCAGCCCGTCATTATTGATAATATAACCCAGCTCATAGTGTGTCTGGGCCAGTGTTGCAGGCAGGGAAATTACCAGCAATAACAGTAAAACTATATGTTTTTTCATCTTTTGGATGGTTGGTACAGTAGAATGATATCAGGTGTAAATATTATTATAGAACACAATATATGACTAAATGGGATGAACAGACATTCATTCAAATCGCCTCCCCCCGTTAGTCGCAGATTTCCGAATCTGCGACTTCACCCCGGTACAACATAACTTCCCTGCTATTTTTTCAGCAATTCCTTTACAGCCTCTTCGATCTGCTGGTCGCGGCCGGCAGCCATGGCTCCGGGCTCATTACGGACCATTATATCAGGTTCCATCTGTGTGTTTTCAAGGAATGGTTTTCCTACGGGCTTCCAGCCACCCATAGGAATCCCGAAACGAATAGTCGGATCGATCTGGTTCTCCCACCACACGAATGTTCCTGTTCCGGGAACAGGCATCCCAAGGGTTTTCCCGGCTCCTCTGAGCTTATATTCTTCAGGAAAGATGTGCGCATCGGAATAATTACTTTCGCCCATAATAACGATAGATGGTTTTATCCACTTGTCGCCTGGCTCATATCCGATATACTGCCCGTGAGGAATTATATCCATATATTTTTTACCTGTAAGGAAATCGGACAATTGGTCATGCAGGTTACCTCCACCATTAAACCTTGTATCAACAATAATTGCTTCGGCTGAAAGGTGTTTTCCAAGGACTTCTTCGTAAACCGTTCTCATGCTGGCATCGTCCATTCCTTTGACATGTACATATCCCAGTCTTCCTTCCGAAAGGCGCAAAACCTCGGCCCGTCGTGATTCAACCCACCTTGTGTACAGCAACTGATTTTCTTCTCCAAGCGATATTGGTTTCACCACCTCTTCCCATTTTGCCCCTGTTGACGGATTTAGCATAGAGAGTAGTAAGTTTTCTCCTGCTTTCCTGTTCAGGCAGGCATAAAAATCTATTTCTGCCGTCAGTGGTTGTCCGTCAATCTTTTCAATAATGTCTCCACTTCTTACCTTTGATTCAACCCTGTCGAGTGGACCTCCCGCAAGGACTTCGGCCACTTTAAGGCCGACACCGGTATACCCGTAATCGTACAGTACTCCCAGTGAAGATGTCTGATCGCCATCTGAAGACCTGTTCCGGTAGCTGCAGCCTGTATGGGATGCATTCAGTTCACCCAGCATTTCGCTTGTCATCTCGGCAAAATCATAACTGTTATTTATATAAGGCAGAAATTTTTTGTACTCTGTATAGTAGAAATCCCAGTCGACGCCCTGTAGGTCGGGGAATATGAATTTTTCCCTTACCTGCCTCCACATATGGTCGAACATGTATGCCCTCTCACCTGCCTGGTCGAGGACCATCTCGCCGTTTGTTCTCACCTGGCTGACCTTGCCATCTTTTGTATCAACTTTACTTACACGACCATCACCCCGTACAAGGATGAAATCTCCCTCTTTCGATAGCTCCATACTTGCCCTGTTTGCACCGACTTTTGCAAACAGTTTGGTGTCTTTGCTTCTCAGATCGGTCACCCAAATGTCGTTACGGCCTTCGAATCGTGTCAGGTAATAGAGCTTATCGGCATCCTTCGAAAGTATCCAGTCGCTTATTGATGTGGTATTGATCGTAAGGCGTTTTTTCCTTTTATCGATATCCCTGAATTCGAACACAAGGTCTGCGTTCTTTTTCTCAGGTGCGGTTGCTTCTGCCTTTCCTCTTCGGCTGTTTTTATCGTCTGATACAGCAGGTTGGTCTTTCTTGTCCTTGTCTTCTTTCAATTTTAAAAGTTCAAGGTCTTCTTTTGAAAGGTTAAACCTGTCGAATGCCTCGCGTGTAAAAAACATCCCGTATATATCACCGTTAACATACCTGTTGTTTTCTCCCTTTGAACCTTCCCTGTTCGATGACCATGTCATCATTTTACCATCAGATGACCATTTACCCCTTGAGTCGGAATAGCCGCTCATGGTAAGGTTTCTTATCTCACCGCTCCCTGCAGCATCAACCAGGCCCATCTCTCCGGACTGGATCCTGTCTTTCTGGCCAAACTCAACTAAAAACCACTTACTGTCGGGAGACCACTGGTACCACTGGTCTCCATCCCTGTATGAATAATTGTGTTCACCTCCCAGAACCTTGCGGGAAATACCTGATGCAAGGTTGACCACCTTCAGTGTCGTGCGGTTTTCAAGGTAAGCGATCTCTTTTCCGTCGGGTGACCATAATGGTTGAAACTCTTCAGCCTCTGTGGCTATTATTGTTTTTTCATCCAAAAGGGTCGAAGCATAGAAGTATGGTTCTTCATCTCTGGAAATTGATTTGCTGTATATGTTCCAGTTATTGTCATATTCAGCTGCATATACGAGTGAGCGTCCGTCGGGACTGAAGCTTACGCTTCTTTCCTGCCAGGGTGTGTTGGTTATCCTCTTTGTGGTTCCATAGTCGATACTGCTGACAAATATCTCACCTCTGAATATATATGCGAATTCTTTCCCGTTAGGGGAGAGGCTGGCTTCGGTAAAATCTCCGTTTACCGCAACAATCTTATCCAGTGTTCCCCGTCCGTCATAATTGATAGAAACATCAAGTTTTTGGGGTTGTCCACCTGGTTTCAAAGTATAAATATCACCATCATAGCTAAAGCAGAGAATACCGCTCTTTGACCTTGTGAGAAACCTTACGGGATCATTCTTAAAGTCAGTAACTGCAACGCTTGTTGCAGGATCAGAAAGAGAACTTTTACGGACATTGAATGATCCGCTTTCCTCAGACAGGTAATAAAAATCGTTGTTGTTACCGTCAAAAACAGGGTTTCTGTCTTCGCCTGCGAAGGATGTCAGTTTTGTATATTCCTTTTTTACAAGGTCATATTCCCAAACATCCCGGGCGATGGATGAGGTATGGTGTTTCCTCCAGATATCTTCGTATCCTTTCCTGTCGTGAAATAAGAGCTTGTTCCCGTCGGGACTGAAGGTTGCATCCAGTGCTGGTGATGTAAGTATCTGTGATACCCGGCCTCCACTCACCGGAACTTTGTAAAGTTCGGTCAGGAGGCTCAGCGGAAACTGAACATCGGTATACAGATCCTGCCTTGTGCCTGAGAACACCACACTTCCGTCATCATTGGTAAAACATTCGGGTTCTTCATTGTTAGAATGATATGTTAGTCTTGTTGCTTCCCCGCCCGAAGATGGCATAATAAATACGTCAAAATTACCATACCTGTCGGATGCAAAAGCAATTTTACTTCCATCGTTACTCCAGACACCTGAATATTCATAGCTGTCGCTAAGAGTAAGAGGTGTTGCAATTCCGCCATTTACAGGGACTTTATAGATATCCCCCATGTAATTAAAAAGGATAGTCTGACCGTCGGGTGAAATGGCCGGGTATCTTAACCAGTGAGCTTCCTCCTGTGAAAATCCTGATACTGAAACAGCCAGGAACAGGACCGATAACAATTGGGTATAAAATTTCCTCATAATTATTGATTTTAGGTTTATTTGTATTCTTTTCTGTACCTGTTAACCGATTCAACGAGAGCGGCAATATCTTCGTGCATGGTATTATAGTTTGTAATACAGGCTCTCAGTGTATTGATACCGTTAACCGGATAAAGAGAGATCCATGCCTCTCCTCCTTTGACTATTTTGCTGCATATCTGCCTGGCAAATCCTGCATCGGATCCGTTTTTTTCATCGGTGAAACAAACGAGTGGCAGACGTGTATTATTCATTATCGTCCATCCGCTGTCATATAGCCTTTCCCTAAGCAGGTCACCCATTCTGATCTGGTGCTGAATAACCTCTTCATACCCTTCCCAGCCAAAGATTGCCATTGAAAGATACAACTTAAGTCCGGTGAACCTCCTGGACCACTGAATGGAATGTGTATAGGGGTCTGTAATATCGAGGTTGTCGGCATCTTTCGGCATATATTCGTTTATTATCCTGAATGTTCTGTCGAGGATACCTGTGTTTCTTGTAATGAACATACTTGCACTCATTGGAAGAGACAGCCATTTGTGAACATCGAATGTAATTGAATCGGCTTTCTCAATTCCCGAGATCCATGGTCTTGACACGTTGTTCAGTGCTGCTGCTCCTCCCCATGCGGAGTCTACATGGTACCATAGTCCGTACCTTTTTGCAATGGCAGCCAAAGTATGAAGGTCGTCAATAGCTCCGGTACCTGTTGTCCCGGCAGTACCTGTTATCATGAAGGGAATATAACCTTCGTTACGGTCGGAGATTACCTTTTCTTCAAGCAGATCTGTTCTAACTTGTTGTTTCTCGTTTACAGGGATCATTCTGACAGAATCTTTACCTAATCCGGAAGTTCTGGCAGCCCTTACCACCGAATGATGTGATTCAGTAGAGCAATATATTGCCGGCCGTCCACCTGCGGACATTATTCCCTTGTCTGCAACCTCAGGGAATGCATTTGTAAGGGCACACAGTACAGCTGTTATATTTGCCTCTGCCCCTCCCGTGGCAAACACGCCGTCGATACTTTCACCCTGATATCCCAGCTTCATGCCAAACTGGTTGATCAGATAATTTTCAATTTCAGAGGCATAGGGTGAATGACTCCATGCTGCCAGTTGCGGATTAAAGGTTGCTGTGATCAGATCGGCAATGATCCCCGGGAAGGCAGCCCTGGGTTTAAAAAGCCCGTAGTATCGAGGATGTGGTGTGGGGACGATATATTTTTTCATCCCCTCTATCACCAGTCCTGCGGCCTCTTTGCCATCTGTTTTTCGGTTGAAATCAACTCTCCTTATGTATTCCCTGATCGCATCTGGTTCAAGATCAGGTGTTACCCTTACTGAAAAAGGATCTGAGTAATACTTTTCGAGTTGTTCAATAACCGAATCGAATATCTCTTTTCGTTTACCGGCAGTCAGGTCAAAGCTGGTCATAGGTTTAGGATATGTGTAATGATATAC
>JBJKPH010000122.1:0-4212 GCA_046706585.1 Bacteroidales bacterium
GAAGAATGCCCCTCGTGGCCAGATACTGATCCTTATCTGGAATAGTTTTACATAAGACCGTTTTTACTAAATCTGTCAAATATTATTTTTTACTTCCTTGTTTTTGTGTTGTAAAACATATAACTAAAAACCTGTTATAGTGTCCCTTACAACGCTCTGTTAATGAGTATGTTAAAATTTGTTAATTTTCATTTTGTAATAATCTTTTTATATTTTTGTGTATGTTATTGAACATCTTTATAAAAATACCATGACCTTAAAGAATCACCACATTGAAACCTGCCTTGAAGGTCCCGGTTCTATTTTTAAGGAATTGCTTAAAAAAGACCAGGAGGTTTTGATTGAAAACCACACTTATGCGCATTACAGAAAGGGAGAAGTAATATTCAGGGAAGGGGAAAAGCCTTCAGGTCTTATAAGTCTTGCGAGTGGCAAGGTCAAGATATTCAAGGAAGGTGTTGGTGGACGTGAGCAGATATTAAGAATGGTCAAGCCGGCCGGTCTGCTCGGGTACAGGTCTCTTTTTGCGGGTATGAACTATTCAGCTTCTGCAATTGCCCTGGAAGATTCCACAATCTGTATAATTGACAAGGATTCGATAATGAAACTGGTGTCCCAGAATTCAGAACTTTCCATGAAGATCATTAAGCTGATATCACAGGAACTAGGCTTCTCAAATAACAGGACCGTATCGCTTACGCAGAAACATATCAGGGGAAGGCTGGCCGAATCACTCATCGTGCTCAGGGATACATATGGTTTTGAATCGGATGGGACTACACTAAAGGCATACCTGTCGAGGGAGGATATAGCAAACCTGTCAAACATGACAACATCGAATGCAATAAGGACCCTTTCGACTTTTGCATCTGAGGATGTGATTGCCATTGAAGGCCGAAAAATAAGGATAATTGATCCTGCCCGGCTGGAAAGGATAAGTACACTGGGTTAGAGATCACTCGAAATGATATACCCTGCGCACCCTGGGGGGAATTCCCGTTAGTATTTCATATGGTATAGTGCCGCAGGCCTCTGCAATATCAGACACATCAATATTCTTACCGAATACTTCCACTTCATCACCCGGTGACACTTCCATCCCGGTGACATCAAGCATGCACATATCCATACAGATATTCCCAGCCACAGGAACTTTTTTACCTTTAACGAACATTCTCCCCCTGCCGTTACCCAGCAACCTGTTCAGACCATCGGCATAACCTACAGGAACAGTTGCAATGGTACGTTCCCTGTCAGAGATATCGTTATACCCGTAGCTTATACCTTCACCTGCCTTTACTTTTTTCACCTGTACAATATGTGTCTTAAATGAGATAGCCTTCCTTAGCTGAACCTCTTTGACCTCACTTATACCGTACAGGCCTATACCCAGTCGCACCATATCGAAATGATATTCCGGAAACCTCAGTATTCCGGAGCTGTTGAGAACATGTCTCCTGAATTCAATATCTGCTGATCCTGAGATATTATCTGCCATCTCAATGTACTTTTCAACCTGTTTCCGTGTAAGGTTATCATGAGAAGGATCTTCAGATGATGCAAGGTGGGTAAATACCGATTCAACCTTTATTGAAGAAGTCCCCTTAATTATCGCTGCCAGTTCATCCGTTTCATCTTCCGACAGGCCCAGTCTGTGCATTCCGGTATCCAGTTTTATATGGACAGGGTAATCCTGAAGGCCGTTCTTCTCAGCCTCATTCGCGAATTTCCTAATGATGTCAATACTGTATAGTTCAGGTTCAAGGTCATTGGCGATCAGTGCCCTGAATGAGTTTTCTTCAGGACTCATCACCATTATCCTGTTTGTCACACCTCCTTCCCTCAGACTTATTCCCTCATCGGTATAGGCAACGGCAAAATAGTCAATGCCATTATAATTGAGCCACTCGGCTATATCGTTCGGCCCGGCTCCGTAGGCAAATGCCTTGATCATTGCCATAACGGAGGTTTCCGGAGGCAGTTTCGACCTGAACATGTTAAGGTTGAATAGCACATCATTAAGGTCTACTTCCAGCCGTGTCTGGTGAACTCTCTTTTCGAGAAGTCTGGCAATATCTTCAAGTCTGTAGATCCTGGCACCTTTTATCAGTATTGCCTCATCTTTAAAACCCGACGGGCTGAACCATTTCTCAAAATCGGCTGTCGAACTAAAGAACAATGAGTTATCAGGGAACAGGTGTCTGCAACTGCCAATATTTTTACCGATACCTATTACCCTTGTTATTCCTGCACGTGCTGATAACCTTGACACCTCTCCGTAGAGATCCTCTTTCAATCTGTTGCTCTGGAGTATGTCGGTAATAATAAGGGTCTTCTTTGCAGAAGGAATATTCCTGAGGTAGTCAAGTGCTATAGAAAGGCTTACCGGGTCTGAATTATAATAATCCTCAATAAGTATACTCCCGTTAATTCCCTCTTTCTGCTCCATCCTCATGGCAACAGGATAAAGATTACCAATTCCCTTTGAGATCACCTCTTCCCCGAATCCCATGCAAAGAAGTGCGGCCACAACAGAAGATGCATTCTCAACTGATGCCCTGTCGGTAAAAGGTATGCCTGCACTGAATGATATCTCCCCGTATGAGACATCAAGAAATGTATTACCACCGTCGCCTTCTCTGTGTTTAATAAGGACATCTGCACGATCATCCTTTGCCGACCACCGGAATAATTGAGTGTCGCTCAGTCTCCTGTCGGCTTCAACAGCCTCCCTGACAGCATCCTGATCGTTACAGAAGATCAATGTTCCTGAATCGATAAAGAGGGAAAGTTTTTCCGATACTTTTGATCTGATATCAGGAAAGTTTTCCTGATGAGCCTCCCCGATATTTGTAAATATGCCTATTTGTGGCCTGATTATTTTCTGTAGACTGGATATTTCTCCCGGCTTCGACATTCCGGCTTCGAATATACCATACCTGTAATTATCATTCAGCTTCCAGACTGATAAAGGAACGCCGGTTTGTGAATTATAGCTGCGCGGGCTCCTGACAACCGGGTAAACCGAAGCAATTACATCCGAAAGCCATTCCTTGACCACTGTCTTTCCGTTACTCCCGGTCACCGCAATTACTGTCCCGCCGAACATGTCGCGTCTGTATGCAGCCATCTTCTGCAGACCGCCAAGTGAGCTACCAACAATAATAAAGGCAGAACCAGGCAGATCTGATACCAGCTTTGCAATTCCGGGCTTCTCTATTATAAAAGTCCTGATCCCTGCCTGGTAACACTGTTCGATAAAATCGTGACCGTCGCGTGCAGCACCTTTCAGAGCAATAAAAAAAGAATTTGAGCCTGCTGCGGCAGCTTTTAGGCTATCGATTAACAGTTAACTGACCTGGTTTCCCTTTTCACCCACAAGGCGTCCGCCTGTAATTCCGGCAATATCTTCAGAATTGATGTTCAACTCTCCTTTTCTCTCTTTTTACTTGCTTTGAGGTAGCAGTTCCTGCAAAGAGGCTTATATACATCCTTCTCTCCCAGAAGCACAACTTTTGTATCTGACCCTATCCTGTATGAGTAATGGGCAAGGTTTCCGCAATCCATGCATATTGCATGTACTTTTGTCACATACTCGGCAGTTGCTATTAATGCAGGCATAGGACCGAAGGGTTTACCTGTGAAATCCATATCCAGACCTGCAACAACAACTCTTATTCCCTTATTGGCCAGTTCGTTGCACACATTTGCCAGTGCATTATCAAAAAACTGGGCTTCATCGATACCAATCACATCCACGTCATTTGCTAGTAAAAGTATCATTGAAGAGTTCTCGACTGGGGTTGATTGTATTGAATTTTCATCGTGAGATACAACCATACTGTCGGAGTATCTTATATCAACCGATGGCTTGAATATTTCCACCCGCAGGCCTGCAATCTTAGCCCTCTTTAAACGGCGTATAAGTTCTTCTGTTTTACCCGAGAACATTGATCCGGCAATAACCTCCACCGATCCCCGTTTATTTATCAGATCGACCGAATTTTCAAGGAAATGCATCTGGTTCTTAATAATTAAAGAAGAGTATAGTCTTCTATGGCAAGATATTATTATTTACTTTTGCAAAGTAATGAAAATTGGCATGTAAATAAAATCTGCTAAATGGAATTAAAAGCAACAATAAAGGTAATTCTTGACGACCTGGCCGAGGCAAGATCAATAATCGATGATTTTAAGAATTACCCGGGTGTG
>JBJKPH010000123.1:0-8557 GCA_046706585.1 Bacteroidales bacterium
GTATGGACGAGAAGGCAATAAGGGCATCCTGGAAAGAGGATATTGATAATTTCAGGAAGATAAGAAAGAAATACCTTCTTAACAGGTAGTATATTTACTTCGGTTTTTAACCTACACGGCCGGGATATACTTTTAATGCTTCTGCAAGTGTTTCCATTGCATTTTTGAGATCATCGATCTTCAGGACATAGGCTATTCTGACCTCGTTTTTGCCAAGTCCGGGTGTAGAGTAGAACCCTGAAGCCGGGGCAACCATTACGGTCTGGTTCCTGTATTCGAAATCTTCCAGCAACCATTGGGCAAATTTATCGGTATCATCAACCGGAAGCTTAACTACAGTGTAGAACGCTCCCCTGGGTTTAGGGCAATAGACCCCCGGCATATTGTTCAGGGCTTCAACCATGTAATTACGCCTGGCAATATATTCAACCTGAACATCCCTGAAATATCCGGGAGGAGTATCCAGTGAAGCCTCGCCTACAACCTGTCCCAGTCCGGGAGGACTGAGCCTGGCCTGTGCAAACTTGAGTGCAGTAGAAATTACCTCCTTATTCTTTGAAACAAGGGCACCTATCCTTACCCCGCATTCACTATACCTCTTTGAGACCGAATCCATCATAATGACATTATTCTCTATCCCATCAAGGTACATGGCCGAAAAATGTTGCTCACCATCATAACAGAATTCACGGTAAACCTCATCGGAGAAGAGGAACAGATCGTATTTCTTAATAATATCCCTGAGCTTGAATAATTCTTCCTTTGAGTAGAGATAGCCTGTGGGATTATTAGGGTTGCAGATAATTATACCCCTTGTTTTCGGAGTTATCTTCTTCTCTATCTCTTCAATGGGTGGAAGCGCGAAGTCATCATTAATGGAAGATGTAACAGGAACTATCTTAACTCCTGCAGCAACAGCGAAACCGTTGTAATTGGCATAGAATGGTTCAGGTGTTATTACCTCTTCACCCGGGTTTACACAGCTCATCAATGCAAAGAGTACTGCCTCCGATCCACCTGTTGTTACAAGCAACTCGGTATGGTCGATATCTATATTATTTGCCTTGTAATAGGCCGACAATTTCCTGCGGTACGATTCGTTTCCTGCCGAATGTGAATACTCGATCACCCTGGTGTCAAAATTCCTGAGTGCTTCAAGTGCAACTCCGGGTGTTTCAATATCCGGCTGACCAATATTCAGGTGGTAGACCTTCCGGCCTTTTCTTTTTGCCTCTTCAGCATACGGGACCAGTTTTCTTATGGGTGAAGCAGGCATTAACCTGCCTTTATCAGATATTTGTGGCATATCAATTATTTAATAGTAGGTTGTAAAAGTAGGTTTTTCCGGGTAATTAAAGAATGATTTTAAACATGTTTGTTGAGCCTGTGCATTCTCAGTTCTTCACTATCAGACAGAATAATGGAATAAGGATAATTATTCATATTTTTGCAGTTCTAATAATTTACCGGTATGGATATTCCTTCAAAGTACGATCCTGCAGGAGCAGAACGCAAATGGTATGGCAAATGGCTCGAAAAGGGTTATTTCAGAAGTGTTCCCGATGAGAGGGAACCATATGTTATTACTATCCCGCCTCCCAATGTGACAGGAGTCCTGCACATGGGGCATATGCTCAATAATACTATACAGGATGTGCTGGTAAGAAGGGAAAGGATGCTGGGGAAGAATGTCTGCTGGGTGCCCGGTACCGACCATGCATCAATTGCCACGGAGGCCAAGGTTGTTGCAAAGTTAAAGAGCGAAGGCATCGACAAGCGCAACCTTACAAGGGATGAGTTTCTTGGTCATGCCTGGGAATGGACAAACAGGCACGGGGGGATAATCCTTGAACAGCTTAAAAGACTGGGGGCATCATGTGACTGGGACCGTACCCTGTTTACTATGGACGAAGCAAGGTACAGGTCTGTAATAAAGGTTTTTAACGACCTTTACAACAAGGGTTTGATATACAGGGGTGTGAGAATGGTTAACTGGGATCCCCAGGCACAAACTGCTGTCTCCGACGAAGAGGTAATCTATACTGAAGAGAATTCGAAATTATACTACGTAAGATACAGGATAGACGGCGAAGAAGAATATGTTACCATTGCTACAACAAGGCCCGAAACTATCCTGGGCGATACGGCTGTTTGTGTGAACCCGGACGATAAGCGATTCAGCAATCTTTCCGGGAAAAGGGTTGTAGTGCCAATGGCAGAGAGAATAGTTCCGGTAATATTCGACGATTATGTCGATATGGAATTTGGGACAGGATGCCTGAAAATAACTCCGGCTCATGACCTGAATGACTATGAGATCGGCCTCAGGCATAACCTCGATACCATTGATATTTTTAACAGTGACGGGACAATGAGCAGCGAGGCCGGATTGTTTGTTGGTACCGACAGGTTCGAAGCAAGGGAACTGGCAGTTGAAGAGCTTAAAAAGAGTGGTGCGCTGGTAAAGGTTGAGGAATACAAGAACAAGATAGGACGGTCGGAGAGAACAGGTTCGGTTATAGAACCAAGATTATCGATGCAGTGGTTCCTTCAAATGGAAGAACTCGCCAAACCGGCTCTCAGAGCTGTAATGGATGGAGATATAAATATTCACCCTGCGAAATTCAGGAATGTTTACAGACACTGGATGGAAAATGTAAGGGACTGGTGCATCAGCAGACAGCTGTGGTGGGGACACAGGATACCTGCCTGGTATTATGATAATAGCAACAGGTATGTGGTTGCAGAGACCGAAGAGGAAGCTCTTGAGAAAGCGAGGAAGGAATCAGGAAACGCCGGATTAACAGCAGGTGAACTGCGACAGGAGGAAGATGTGCTCGATACATGGTTCTCATCATGGTTGTGGCCAATTACCTGTTTCAACGGTATACTTGAACCTGATAACAGGGATATAGAATATTACTATCCGACAAATGCACTGATTACTGCGCCCGAGATCCTGTTCTTCTGGGTTGCAAGAATGATAATCTCGGGTTACGAATACAGGGGAGAAAAGCCCTTCAGCGATGTATACCTGCACGGACTGGTAAGAGATAAGCAACGCAGAAAAATGTCAAAATCGCTTGGTAATTCACCCGATCCGCTTGATCTGATCGATAAGTATGGTGCTGATGGGGTAAGGGTGGGGATGCTTCTTTGTTCACCAGCCGGTAATGACCTTCTGTATGACGACAGCCTGCCCGAACAGGGACGTAACTTTTCAAACAAGATTTGGAATGCGTTCAGACTGGTCAGATCATGGAAAGTCGATGAGGATGCCGCACAACCCAAATGGTCGGCAAAAGCAGGCGAATGGTTTACAAACAGGCTCCTGGCTGCCCTTAACGATTATAACAGGGCTTTCGAGAAATTCAGGATCTCTGATGCACTGATGATTGTCTACCGGCTTTTCTGGGACGATTTTTCAAGCTGGTATCTCGAGGCTGTCAAACCCGATTATCAGAAACCGGTTGACATCAAGACCTACAATACTACTATCGATCTGTTCGACAGGCTGGTAAGAATGATACACCCCTTTATGCCGTTTATCACCGAGGAGATATGGCACCTTCTTGGAACTGAGCATGAAGTTGAAAGTATAATGATCTCCCGGATACCGGAGGGAGGCAGGGCCAGAAGAGAAACCCTTCAGGAATTTGAAGCAGCTAAACAGGTTATAACTTTATTGAGGAGCATACGCAAGGATAAGAATATTCAGGCCAGGGAACAGGTTTCCCTGTTTGTGATGAACAGTGATGAATGGGAAGGGAAAAGCTTCTGCGATGTTATTGCAAGGCTTGGTAATACAGATACTATTTCGCATACTGATAAAAAGCCTGAGGGAGCTGTATCTTTTATCGTGGGTACAACTGAATTCTGCATGCCTGTAGGAGATAAGCTCGATATCGGGCAGGAGATATCAAGACTGGAGCAGGAACTGAATTATCTGGACGGTTTTCTGAAATCGGTAATGACAAAGCTGAATAATGAACGATTTGTCTCGGGTGCGCCGGCTAATGTGGTGGAAAACGAAAGGAAGAAAAAGGCGGATGCCGAAAATAAGATTAAGGCTCTTGAGATAAGGATATCGGAGCTTAAGGAAACCCCCTGACTTGTTGTCGCAGATCTCCTCACCCCATCGTTAGTCGCAGATCTCCTCATCCCACCTCGTTAGTCGCAGATCTCCTCACCCCACCTCGTTAGTCGCAGATCTCCGAATCTGCGACATTATCTGGTGAAGTTAACGGTCCGGATTCGGAGATCCTGACCAACGGGGTAGAGGTGGAGATCCTGACCAACGAGTAGAGGTGGAAATCCGGACCAACGAGTAGAGGTGGAGATCCGGACCTGACGAAGGGAGTCAATCAAGACCAACTATACGAGTCAAATCCCTCCCTAACGGGTCAGGAGTATTGTCGCAGATTTATTACGGGATCACCTTTCTTACCAGGAAATTATCCTCATACTTTACAAATTCCCAGTTCGAATCGAGAATAAGATGCCAGCCGTCACCCGATATATGGTTTTTGTCGGTCTTGATATCCCTTGCAGGCACTCTCAGGTATTTAAGATTATTTGATATAAGACAACCTCCTTCATCAACAGTCAGTTTGCCCCAGTTGTCACTTACCCTTAGTGACTTGTATATCACGCCAAGTGAATCAACTGGATCGATATCCTCGGGTTCAAAACTGAAATTGGGACTTTCCAGTTCAAGAAGTACAAAAGGTCGTTCGGTAAATGGTGCTATACGTCTCCGGAATCCCTCCTTAAGATAATGTTCCCGGTCTTTTTCTTCGGTCTGTATTATATCAATATCATAATTGAATGCCAGACTCCCCGCGATATCACGTGATATCTCAGGCATGGTGATATCGTACAGTTCACCTGTCAGTTTGCCGAGATCTACATCAGGCTTATCAATAGTACTCAGATCAAATCCGGTATCATGTATAAGATAGGCATAAAGGGATCCGCTTGCCGATCCGAATGAATGTGAGTATGATCTGAAGTTATATATCCTGTGAAGTGTTTCAAGCATACTCATATTATATGCTGAATCGACCGGGTTGAAAATTCTGTTTACAGTAAAGGTGGTCAGTCCTTCAGAGTCTTCGAGACGGTTCTCCTCTTCTGTGAATTCGGGGTACATCTCTCTCCTTGCAGCCCTGAAAACCAGTGCATCCCTGATTGCCTGCCGCCTTGTTTCTCCAAGTGATCTTATTGCTCTTTCCAGAGCCTTCCACTCGAGCTTCATATATATCCTTGCCCGCCTTTCATCCAGAAAATTGGTATTAAATTCCCTGGAATCGATCCCGTGTCTGACCTGATAGCAATGGAAAAGTGCATGTATGCTTCTTGTTACTATCCGGTCCTTGTCCTCCTCACGCGGCAGATTAGCCATTGCAAACATGGTTCCCCCATAATTGACGGCATAATTTGATATAATGCTCTCCCGTGGGTAAGTGCCAGTAAAAATGTTGTCTTTCGGTTTCAGAAGACCCTCGGCATCCTGCACATTGGAAAATATTTTGCGTGTATTGTAATCGACAAGCATTATCGGGCCATAAAGGTTTTCACCCCAGAGAGCCCCGTTATCTTTGTCGCAGAGATCTTTTACTGTTGCGAAATAGCTCGCTGCCTTTTCTGTTGTGATGTATTCATGGCCTTTCTCCTTTGTACAGGAGAAGAGTATTACCGGAAGGATCAATATCAATATCCTTTTCATGGTTCTTCACAATTAATGTCCAAAAGTATTAAAAAAATCCACCTTTCTGGTCCAATAACTTTAAAAGCTGTATGATTTAACATATCAGATATAACGATATTTTAAATTGTTGGCACAGGCAGAAAGTTGTTAAATAGTTGATTAACAGTATGTTTTATTGCATGTGATCATTATTGTTGGAATTATTCCGCGTATGGGCAGTCCTTATGCTTGCGTTAAGTTCGAAACCAATAAGCAGTGTTATAGAGTTAAGATATAACCATAACAGTATTACCAGTATTGTCCCCATTGATCCGTACAACTTATTATACTGTCCGAAGTTATTCACATATGCCGAAAATCCCAGTGATGTTACAATGAAGAGAATGGTTGCAAGTGTCGATCCTGCTGATATAAACCTGAATTTTGCCTTTCGGGCTGGTGCCAGGTAATACAGGAACGAGATGGCAATAAACAGGAGTAAGACAATGGTTATCCACTTAAGTGTCAGTAGGATATAATAGACCCAGTTGGTTTTGAGTATCTGCTGGTCGACCAGTCTCTGCACAAAAGCCTGACCAAATATAAGAAGTGCTGCAGCAGTTGCTATCATAAAGATCACTATTAAAAGCAGCAGGAAGGATACTCTTCTCTGCGCTATCCAGCTCCTTGTGGCGAACTTGTGGTCAGAGACTACAAAAGCGTGAATCAGTGCATGTATTCCATTTGTTGACATTATTGCCGAAACCAGTAGCATAACTATCAGGAAGACGTTGCTTCTGTTGGCAATTATATCAACAATCGATGTTTCGATGAAAATATAAGCGTTCTCAGGAAGAATGCTTTTGAACATTTCAATCAGTTCCTTCTGAAAATCAGGTACAGGGATATAAGGAATAAGGGAAAAGAGAAAGAATGTTGCCGGCAGCAGGGCAAGCAAAAGATTAAAAGCTATAGATGAAGCCCTTGTAACCAGTGCGCCTTTTCTGAAACCTCTGATAAAAAAGAGGATGACATCATATATTGGCACCTTGTCAAATCCCGGCAGGACAAGGTTTTTAAGCCTTTCAGCAATTCCGTCATTATATTTCCACCTGATCTCTCTACTCATAAGCCTTAAGACTCATATCAAGACTTCTAATATGATGGGTAAGGGCTCCCACAGAAATATAATCGACCCCGCAGGCTGCATAATCCCTTATATTTTCAAGTGTTATTCCACCCGATGATTCTGTTTCGAAACGGCCGTTGATCAGTTTAACAGCATCGGCTGTTGCCTCCGGAGTGAAATTGTCAAGCATTATTATATCCACACCCCCGGTATTAAGGATCTCTTCCACATCATCCAGGTTCCTTGCTTCTATATCTATTTTCAGATCCCTGCCTGTTCGCACAAGGTAATCCCTGCTGCGGGCAATTGCCTGGCTTATTCCTCCTGCAAAGTCGATATGGTTGTCCTTGAGCATTATCATATCGTATAACCCCATTCTGTGATTAGTTCCACCTCCCAGCCTTACAGCTTCCTTTTCGATCAGCCGCATTCCGGGTGTTGTTTTCCTTGTATCAAGCAACTTTGCCTTGAATCCTTTTATCATCTCCACATATTCGGCAGTCCGGGTGGCAATTCCGCTCATACGCTGCAGGAAATTCAATGAAAGGCGCTCACCTTTCAGAAGGTTCTGTACTTTTCCTTCGACTGTAAACCCTGTATCGCCTGGTATTACGGCACTCCCGTCATCAAGAAGCCTCCTGAATGAAATTCCCGGATCTATCCTTGAAAATACCATTGAGGCAATTTCAAGTCCGGCAATAATACCCTTCTCTTTTATTATCAGTCTTGCTTTTCCTTTTGCATCGGGGGGGATACATGACAGTGAGCTGTGATCCCCGTCACCTACGTCTTCTGTAAGAGCCCTGTCAATCAGTTCATTAATTGCTGAGGCTGTCATCTTTCTCGATCCTTAATTGGTGGATGAGTGGTTTGGAATCGACTTTTTTGATCAGGAAGTATACCCTGAAGGATCCTTTGCTCGTTCTCAGGCTGCCAATAGCGTAATAGGCATCATTCTTTCCGCTCTGGTGTTTTATTACGAAGTCGATAGTCTTGTACTCCTTGAAAAAATCACGCAGGATATTCTCAGCAACGCTCTTTTCGTAGAAGTCCTCCTTTCCCGGAAGGACCAGCTCGACGGTCTTGTTCAGGTAAGCCGACAATTCCTGTACATTACCCGCCTTGAAGGCAAGTGAAATTTCAGCAGGTACTACCGTTGTCTGGGCATTAATATTAGCTGATCCCACCAGTAATGCAAATCCCAGGAGAAAAAAAGCTCTCTTCATGAAGTTTTGTTTTATAAACCCTGATTGTAACAAAAATAGTGCAAATTAATCAATTCAGGAAATAAGGATATCGAACTTTAACCCGTCAGGGGGCTGAAATTATTGATATGTTCGTAAGTTTGTATGGTGACATATATTATTTCACCTTCACGCGAACTACCCGGTATACTTATGCAAATTGTGTTGATACAGGTTGGAAGGACGGATGAAAAATACCTCGGGACAGGAATTGAAAAATACCTGTCAAGGATCAATAAAATGGTAAGATCGGAGGTGGTTACAATACCCGCTCTTAAGAACAGGAAGTCACTGCCGGTTGATGAGCAGAAAAGAGAAGAGGCAAACAGGATATTACAGAAAATAAACAAAGGTGATTGGGTTATTGCCCTTGATGAGAAGGGAGACGCGATGACCACGGTTGAATTCGCTGATACCCTGAGTAACCTTATGATGAGGAGCATTAAAAGGCTGGTGTTTGTGATTGGCGGTCCATGGGGGCTTCAGGATTCAGTT
>JBJKPH010000124.1:0-2216 GCA_046706585.1 Bacteroidales bacterium
TGAAATAATATCCGTAGATCTGTCTGAAAGGGAAAGCAGAGGGATTCGAAAATTCGAGCACCATAACCAGCCCGCCCGGAACTATCACCCTGCTCATTTCCTTCAGCCCTTTCAAAGGATTTTCAAAGTTCCTTATCCCAAAAGCCACCATTGCAACATCAAAAGTACAGTCATCAAATGGCAACTCTTCCGAATCTGCCAGCTTAAGCTCAATTTTATTATCAACGTTCCGCCTGTGAAACATCTAACGACCCACGTCAAGCATCCTTTGCGAAATATCAACCCCGCATATACCTTCAGGATCAAGCCTCAGGGCCTCAATGGCAAGATCACAGGTTCCGGTAGCCACATCCAGTATACGTGCCGGACTGATCCGCTTTGCAATTTCCTTTACAGCCTTCCTTCTCCACAGGAAATCAGTTCCGAACGAAAGGAGATGATTCAGGAAATCATATCTCCAAGCTATCGAATCAAACATGCTCCTTACCTCTTGCTTCTTTGCCATCTGCTATATTATTAACCCAAAAATTCGCACCTGCCGAAGCTATCCGCGAAATAAACTGCAAAGATAAAATTAATATTGAAACGGTACTTTTCTCCCCCTGTTCAAAAAATGATCATAACTATACCTGTAAATAAATATCTGTTTATTTATCGTTCCCGATATTTATCACTAATTTTAAATTACTGTATAAAATCAATCATTTTGATGGGAAGAGTTGTTATGGTCACCGGAGCCACATCCGGTATCGGAAAGTCGACCGCCGCAATATTTGCGGAAAACGGATATGACCTTATTATTACTGGAAGAAGGGCTGACAGGCTGACTGAGCTGGAGTCTGAACTTACCGGGAAACACAGGATAAAGGTTCTTTCACTCTGTTTTGATGTAAGAGATCACGATGAAGTAAGCACTACACTGAAATCACTTCCTGAAGAATGGAAAGAGATAGATATCCTGGTTAACAATGCCGGGCTGGCAGTTGGACTAAACCATATACACGAAGGAGTCATCGACGACTGGGAGAGAATGATCGATACTAACGTTAAGGGTCTCCTATACGTAACCAGGGCTGTTTCGCCAGGAATGGTAAAAAGAAAGAAAGGTCATATAATAAATATAGGTTCGGTTGCAGGGAAAGAGGTGTATGAATTCGGAAATGTTTACTGTGCTACCAAATTTGCCGTTGATGCTCTTTCGAGAGCTACCAGGATTGACCTGGTCAAACATGGTATCAAAGTCACCAATGTTTCGCCGGGACTCGTTGAAACCGAGTTTTCCATTGTCAGGTTCAAAGGAGATACAGCAAAGGCTGAAGCACCTTACAAAGGACTTAAACCACTTAGCGGGGACGATATTGCCGGGGTGGTCTATTACTGTGCCACCCTCCCTGAACATGTTACCATCAACGACATACTGGTTATGCCCACAGCACAAGCCAGCACGAACCACTACCACCGGGAATAAACAAATCAACAATTCAACAAATCATCAAATAAACAATTCAACAAATCAACAAATAACCCTAATTATGTATACTTACGAATATCTTTTCAATTTTACTCAGGCCCTGTTTGAAAAAATGGGATGCAGCCATGATGATGCAACGGTAATTACCGATGTGCTTCTCCGCGCCGAGCTGAGAAATATCTCCTCTCATGGTCTTATGAGGGTTAAGGATTACTGGCTCGTAGTAAAGAACGGTGGGATAAATCCCAAACCAAATATTAAGGTAGTACACGAATCACCGGGAACAGCTGTTGTCGACGGTGACCTTTCCTTCGGAATGGTTGCCGGAAAGAAATCAATGGAACTGGCCATAGAAAAGGCCCGGACAGCCGGAACGGGATGGGTTGCAACACGCAATTCGAACCATTTCGGAATTGCCGGTTATTATGCCATGATGGCCCTTGAACATGATATGATAGGTATTTGCCTTACCAACGCAAATCCTTCTGTGGCACCTACATTTTCCGTCGACAGGATGCTGGGAACAAACCCTATATCAATGGCTGTACCGGCCATGAAGCAGCCACCATACGTAGCCGACTTTGCTACCACACCGATAGCAAGGGGAAAAATTAGTATGGCCGAGAAAAGGGGCGAAAAGCTCCCTGTAGGATATGTTCAGGATAAATTCGGGAAACCCAGCATTGAACCATCAGTACTTCGCGAAGGAGGGACCATACTTCCACTGGGTAGTGACAGGATCCAT
>JBJKPH010000125.1:0-5260 GCA_046706585.1 Bacteroidales bacterium
GGGTTATCATCAGCCCTTACATCAACACCGTAAAGGTAACCAAGGGTCCAGGCTATATCGTCGTACGGCGGGAATTTGGCATCTTTGGGATAGTTTTGCTTTGACAGGAGGCTGACCGCAAGATTCCGGTATGGCTGATCAAGCAATACAACATAGTCTCCCTCATTCCTGCCGGAGACGACCCTGTGAACTTCTATTTCCTGTTCTCTTAGCTGATTAACAAGGTAAGCAGCCATCGACGGATCCCTCTGAATGGAAGGAATAATATAGGCCCCGGGTTTTTTATCCTTTCCACCGTTAATATTATTCAAACCTTTCTGGTAAAAATTATGAAGAAGCACCGGGGCATTGTCGGCAGTATAGCCAAGGGATGCAAGCACACCGGCCTCCATGTAATTGATATTATCGCGGGATGACCAGTTGACAAGCTGTGTGGCCGGGTCGGGCCGGTACCATTCCCTGCTTGTTACGGCATCACCTGCATATTTGTTCCTTGACAGGTCGCGCAAATAAGTATTCCCGCCTGCATTACCGAATGTTTCGTAAAACCGGCCTATCGAGTTATGGTTATTTGCTATCCAGAGAGCATACCCCGGATACCATCCGTCATAAAAAGCCCAGGTAAATGCACCGGGCAGTCCCTGTGCAGCCAGTGCTGTTATATCATTATTCGCCATCACCTGCCATTCGCCAATAGTGATCGGATCAATTGTTTCATTGTAGGGACCTGTGCCTGTTGACATATAGATAAGCGGAACAGATTCGTGCAGATCGAGCATCACCGTGGGATGCCAGTCATAGTAGATATCGTATATAGCTTTGGTAAGTTGCTGCGAAACCTGTATACCGTCACGGTTATTATCATGAAATACATACCTGCCCCAGTACGGAGAAGAATGTTCAAATCCATCATCATACTCAGTCCTTGATCTTGTATAGCGGTAATACCAGTCAACCTGCTTGTCTCTCCCGTCAGGTTCAGATACCGGATTAATGAGCACAATGATATTATCCCTTATTTTCCTTATCTCATCCGAATTACCTGTAACAAGCCTGTAGGCCAGTTCCATCAGCATCTCAGGAGATCCCATCTCTGTTGAGTGCAGTCCCCCGTTCAGATAGAACACCGGTCTGGTATCATCAATAAGCTTGTCAATATCATACGGGGTTGACCTTCTGGGATCGGCCAGCAGTGCAAGCCGTTCCTTATATTTTGCCGCCTGCTTCTGCGATTCACCGTTCCCAATCATCACAAGTATTATATCCCTGCCCTCCTCCGTCGATCCGGCTTTCGTTACCGAAAGGTATGGTGATGATTCTGCAAGCTTGTTAAAGTATGCATATATCTCTGATGACCTGTGCATAACCCCCGGTGCACCTATAATACTTCCGAAGAATTTCAGCGGGGACGGGACCCTGGCATCATCCGCCACACCAAGAACTGATGCAGGCAGAAATTTCGGATCGGTAGTATACTCTTTAATCTTTGCATTATATGCATTGTCAACTTTCTGAGCATTTGCCTGCATGACCGATAAGGTCAGTACCAGTGCCAGGAACAAAGAATGGAAACAAGAGACTCTTTTCATAGGGTTATAATTTTTAGATGTGATGTTTTGTGTACTAAGGCCTAAAAATAGTTCTTGCATTTCATATTTTCAAGAATACTAAATTATTATGGCAGTAACAGACAAATGGCTCCCCGTTTGCTATAGTAATAAGAAAATAGGATGTTCCAGATTGATAAAAATCATAGTGATTGATAATATTCCTTATTGCATGTCAATAATAGAGAATCTTCGAATATTAAAATCTGGTGAAATACCAATTCCGTATATCTCAGTGTTATTCTCTCCTAAACAAAAATTCATTATTGGAGTATCAAGTAAGATTTTTTCTTTTGGAGAACCATCCAGACCAAATTTTAGAATTACAGAGGGAGCTGTTGTTAGCCTTTTATCTGCTGGTGGTTCTATATATCCCGCATATAGAGCATAAATATAGTTACTATCTGACTTTATATGCCAGAATCCTGTCATGTTTGTATTCTTATCCCACTTCAATAGACCATCTGCTATAGTATATTTGGGATCAGTTATGAATCTTTCCCATGCTAAATTCAGCCTGTTGCCATTAAAATTATAAGAAGAAATATATCCTGTTTCAGCCAGACCAATTATCAGAATGTTTTTTTCTTCAATAAAATGGTACATACAATTAGCCCTTGACATGTTACACTCATTTCTTATGGGACATATTTTAGTTTCGGAAATAATATTTCCGAGGGAATCATAAATCTCAAGTAATATCTCATTCTCATTATAGTGACGTATGAGAAATCTGTCTTCCGAAAGTCGGAATATATCAAGAATTGTTTCTTCCCCAAATATTCTATTTGGAATTGTATTTATAGTGAAAATACTATCATCTGAAATTTTAATTTCATTCATCAGATCTTTCCCATAATCTAAAATAGTTAGAATGTTATTTTTTTTATTAAATCGCTCTGGGAAAGGACTAACAAATTCGTTCGGACCGTTACCAATAGAACCCCATGAGAAAACTTTTTGCAATGATTTTGAATCAAGAATTGTTAAAACCTCATCCATGCTATAGGGATTAGTAATGAGGAACTTTGATCCAAACATCTCAAAATTTGCAGGTAGTTTTGTAACTAAATCACCTATAATTTCCGATGTTACGCCCTTTTTCGTTTCAAGAAAGTTATCCGAAAGTTCAATTTTATCAATTGTGCAACCAAATAATAATCCAGCAGTTAATATGAGAGAGAGAGTATTATTATTACTCATAATAATTTCTTTATACTTTATTTTGATAGTCAAGACAATACCACAAAGGTAAAAAAGGAAGCCCCACCCGCCGGTAGGCGGAATAGGGCAGCCATGAAAAGAATGGAAAAATTGCTTTTGGACAGTAAAAGCATCTTTAAAGTCTACAACTTGATGACTTTATATATATTTTGCTTGTTATTATTCTGTATCCTGAGGAAGTAAGTGCCTGCAGGGTATTGCTGCATATCAATTGGCATCATAGTCATTCCCGAAGGGATCTCTTCGTTAATTACCAACTTGCCATCAGGGGCAATAAGGTAAACCATCGTTGTTCCTTCCAGTGGTGTTGAGAATCTTATGTTTATCATTTCACTGGTCGGGTTCGGATATATGGTGACCGTAACACCCAGGTCGGGGTGCAGTTCCACAGCTGTCAGATCAAGTTTCGACTGCTGGAATCCCTGTGTAAGTATAAGGTCTCCGCCTGTTGATGTGACAGTTGCTATAACAAGTTCACCAAGTGTCCAGCTCAGTGAAATTGAGTTGTCCCCCGAAACGCTGTAACCACCGGCGCTCGAAATTACCTGTTGCTTGACCTCCTGGCCCGAAGCCGAGGCGAAAACAAATAATGCAATTAAAAATGTCAGTATGCTTTTCATTTCAATTAGGATATCTTCACTTGGTATGGGTAAAAATATGAAATAAACTTTCAAAAAGCAATTTTAAGAAATTTATTTTATCAATGACCCCTATTTCATGGATAAACAGTAAAAATGTGAGGGTTAAAGTTTACTAACCAATATTTATTCTATTTTTGCGCTCTAGATGAGCAGGTCTGAAAATCTCCTGAACTGGGTAATTATTATTATCCTGTCCCTTATCTGGGGTACTTCCTTTATACTGATGAAGAAAGGACTCAACTCTTTTTCCTCGCTGCAGATCGCTTCGCTGAGGATCTTCATCTCTTATATTTTTCTTTTGCCTGTAGCACTCAGGAACCTGAAACATATCAACAGGACGACACTCTTAAGCCTTGTTATTATCGGTTTCCTTGGCAATGCTATGCCTGCCTTTCTTTATCCTGCAGCCCAGACACATATCGAGAGTTCAGTTGCCGGCATGATGAATTCACTGACCCCTTTGTTCACCCTCCTTATCGGGATCATAATTTACCGGAGAAGTGCCAGGCTCAAGCAGGTACTGGGAATAGGGCTGGGATTTATCGGTGCAGCCGGTTTGCTGTACAGGGGAGAGTTCATCTTTGAAACAGCAGGTCTCCTTATCGTTCTTGCAACAATGTTCTATGGGATAAGCTCAAACCAGGTTACCCGGATAAAAGGTCTAAACGGACTGGTAATAACATCTCTTGCCTTTTTTATTGTCGGCCCCTTTGCCGGGCTTGTCCTTTTTACTTCAGACCTGCATGCAGCAATGGCAACAGAACACTGGGCAAGGAACCTTGGATTTATTGCAATATTATCAGTTTTCGGATCAGGTATCGCCCTGGCATTGTTCAATATCCTGATCCTGAGAACCTCCCCTGTTTTTGCCGTATCGGTCACCTATCTGTCACCACTTGTCTCAACATTATGGGGAGTGATCGACGGCGAAAAAATTGGACCCTTTATGATAATTTCAGTTCTTTGTATTCTCGCAGGGGTATACATGACAAATGGAAAACCGGCTGCGCGAAAACTGCGTAAAGAGTGAAACGTCTAAGTCCCTTTCTCATTTCCGTTACAGGTGGTTTACTGACCTCTGCAGCATGGTGGTCGTACGGATCGCCCCTGCTGATGCTGATATCTTTCATTCCCTTCATTCTTCTTTTTGATAAAGAATATGACAGAAGACAGTTTCACAGTTCAATAATATTCATTTACCTCCTTCCCGGATTCCTGATATTTAATTTACTTATTTTCTCATGGCTAAGGAAAGTCTCACCGGCAGGGTCTGTAACTGTAGTTCTGGGGAACAGTTTTCTGATGTCATTTGTGTTCTGGCTGGCATATCTGGTTAAAAGGAGGGCGGGAAGGTTAACCGGCCTGATATGCCTTGTAGCCACATGGATGGTGTTCGAGCATCTGGCCCTGAATGTTGCGATCTTCTCACCATGGCTCAATCTGGGAAACTGCTTCGGTACAATGCCGGCACTGATACAATGGTATGAATATACCGGTGTGGCAGGTGGTACTCTCTGGATACTTATTACCAACCTGTTCATCTACCTGACTGCAAGGGCAATAAGGCAGAAAAAAAGAGTAGCGTTGCAAATGATAATAACAATAGTGATAATTATCACACCACCACTTATATCAATATTTACAGCTACTGAAGGGATAAAAAAGGATGAACCGGAAGAAATAACAATTATACAGCCTGGAGAGGACCCGTTTACGGCAAAATTCACAACAAGCTTCGGGAACCAGCTCAGAAGAATGATCAATATGGCTGAAAAGGAAATTGACACA
>JBJKPH010000126.1:0-4485 GCA_046706585.1 Bacteroidales bacterium
ATTGTGCGGAGCCATATTTGTTGCCATTCCAACGGCAATCCCTGATGCTCCGTTTATCAGCAGGTTTGGTATTCTGGTAGGCAACACTGCAGGCTCCTCGAGCGAGTCATCGAAATTCAACTGGAAATCAACAGTCTGTTTATCTATATCGGAAAGGGTTTCCTCGGCAATTCTTCTCAGTCTGGCCTCTGTATACCTCATGGCAGCCGGACTATCTCCGTCGATAGATCCGAAATTACCCTGGCCATCCACCATTGGATACCGTAACGACCAGTCCTGGGCCATTCTGACCATTGCTTCATATACCGATGAATCGCCATGCGGATGATACTTACCAAGCACCTCCCCTACTATCCTGGCTGACTTCTTGGTGGGCCGGTTTGATAGAACCCCCAGATCGTACATACCATTCAGGACCCTCCTGTGTACAGGCTTGAAACCATCGCGAACATCAGGCAAAGCCCTTGACACTATCACCGACATTGAATAATCGATGTATGCCGACTTCATTTCCTCCTCTATATTGATCTTGATAATCCTCTCTTGATCTGGCATTTGTAATAAAATTTTTACCCTATACTAAATTATTTTTCCTTATTTGAAATCCGAGTACGAAAATAGTCATAATTTGCCTATTTTCTGCATCATCTGAAGGCTAATTTTTAACACCTTTATGTTTAAAACAGGCATGTTATTTGCAATATCTTATAAGGCTATTAAATTGGGTATTGTTATGGTTTTTTATGTACTTTTGTCTGTAGATGTGACATTATGTCCTGTGAGCCTGCTACCGGTACCCGGGAATTAAAAATATTATATGGACTCAAAATTTTCACAAAAGGTAAAAGATATACTTACCTATAGCAAGGAAGAGGCTATCAGGCTGGGGAACAGCCATATAAGCCCCGAACATCTTTTTCTGGGGATATTGAGGGATGGTGAAGGACTTGCTATTGACCTTCTTGTAAACCAGGGTGTGGACCTTGCAACGCTGAAAGGATCGGTGGAAAGGAATATAAGGGTTGATGATCCGGTACAGATATCTGACAGTGAGATACTTCCTTTGCTTAAAAGCACCGAAAGGATCCTGAAACTTGTACATCTGGAGGCCAGGTCCCTTAAAAGTGATGTAATAGATACCGAACACCTTCTGCTTGCAATATTAAAGGAGGAGAATACTTTTGTTACACGCTACCTTTCGGAACTGAATATCGATTATCAGCTTATCAGACATCTGGTTGAATCGGAGAATCCCATGCCCAGGGCTGATTTTCCGCACGAAGAGGATGATGAAGATATAGGCGAACAGGCCGGAGGTCCGGGTAAGGGACCCGGACAGGGCTCGGCCCAGCATTCCAAGAGTTCATCAGACACACCTGTGCTTGATAATTTCGGTATCGATCTGACACGAGCTGCAGAAGAAGGCCGGCTCGATCCTATTGTTGGAAGGGAAATGGAGATAGAGCGCCTGGCACAGATCCTTTCAAGGAGAAAAAAGAACAATCCTGTATTGATTGGTGATCCCGGAGTTGGAAAATCGGCGATTGCCGAAGGCCTTGCCCTGCGAATATCACAGAAAAAGGTGTCCAGGGTATTGTTCCATAAACGTGTGGTGACACTCGATATGGCATCAATAGTTGCAGGAACAAAGTACCGCGGCCAGTTCGAGGAAAGGATGAAAGCTATTCTTAACGAACTTTCAAAGAATGATAACATTATCCTCTTTATAGATGAGATACATACTATTGTTGGTGCCGGAGGTGCAGCAGGATCACTCGATGCGGCTAATATGCTTAAACCGGCACTTGCCCGTGGTGAGGTTCAGTGTATCGGGGCCACAACTCTCGACGAATACAGGCAGCATATAGAGAAAGACGGCGCCCTGGAAAGGCGGTTCCAGAAGGTTATGGTCGAACCCACATCTATCGAGGAAACGATAAATATCCTCCAGAATATCAAGGAGAGATACGAGGATCACCATAATGTACACTATACTGATGAGGCAATTGAGGCATGCGTAAAACTGTCGAACAGGTATATAAGCGACCGGCACCTGCCTGATAAGGCAATTGATGCTCTTGATGAAGCAGGTTCACGTGTTCATATCTCAAATATCGTAGTGCCCGAGAGAATACTTAGCCTTGAGAACCAGCTGGAGGAGACCAGGAGAGATAAGATGAATGCAGTCAAGAACCAGAACTTCGAGAAGGCTGCAAGCTACCGCGACAGGGAAAAAGAACTGCTCGACCTTATTGAACTGGAGAAGAAGAAATGGGAAACAGATCTTGCAAGGAACAGGCAGACGGTCGATGAGGAGAAGGTGGCCGAGGTAGTTGCCATGATGACAGGAGTACCTGTTAAACGAATTGCCCAGTCAGAGGGCAACAGGCTTGTTAAAATGGGTGAAGAGATGCAGAAAAGCCTGATCGGACAGGATGACGCGATAAAGAAGGTGGTTAAGGCAATTCAGCGGAACAGGGCCGGACTGAAAGATCCCAATAAACCAATTGGAACATTTATTTTCCTTGGACCAACGGGTGTTGGAAAGACACAGTTGGCAAAAGTACTGGCCAGATATCTTTTCGATAGTGCCGAAAACCTTATAAGGGTTGATATGAGCGAGTATATGGAGAAGTTCTCTGTTTCCAGGCTTGTCGGAGCACCTCCGGGATATGTGGGGTATGAAGAGGGTGGCCAGTTGACCGAAAAAGTCAGGAGGAGACCCTACTCGGTCGTTTTACTTGACGAGATAGAGAAAGCACATCCTGATGTGTTCCATATTCTATTGCAGGTGCTTGATGAAGGCCAGCTTACAGACAGCCTGGGTCGACGGGTCGATTTCAGGAATACCATTGTAATAATGACATCAAATATAGGAACCCGTCAGCTTAAGGAATTCGGGGCCGGTATTGGTTTTGATACATCAGCCAGACAATCTGGTAGTTATGATTATGCCAAAGGAGTTATAGAAAAGGCACTCCATAAGACGTTCGCTCCTGAGTTTCTGAACAGGATTGATGATGTAATAATGTTCAGGTCACTTACCAGGGAAAATATCCATAAGATAATTGATATCGAGCTCAGGGGACTGTTCGAAAGGATAACTTCATTAGGCTACGAGATCAAGCTGTCAACCGCTGCAAAGGACTTTATTGCCGACAAGGGATTTGATGCGCAGTATGGTGCCAGGCCTCTGAAAAGAGCTATTCAGAAATATCTCGAGGATCCTATGGCAGAAGTTATTATTCAATCCCATGTTGAGCAGGGAGATACTATACTGGTAGACCTTGACAAAGCTCATGAAGAGATAAAGATGAAGGTGAAGAAGAAAAAGAAATCCCTTCCCCCCGGCGAAGAAAAGGAAAATGATGTAAAAAGCCTGGGTGAGTGAAATACTAATCCTTACGGGATACCAGCATGGCGCTGAGAACTGCCACCAGTATAATTGAAATCCCGAATGTATATCTTGAATAGGACCAGTGCATGGCAATCCATACTTCATCAGCTATCACCGATAAAAGTGTTATACCAAGCATTGTCATTAAAGCATTGCGCTTTCGAATGAAGATCCATACCAGAAGGATTATAACAAGAAAAAGATGACCGGAAAGAAATAACTTGTCTGCCCCGGGCCAGTGCATAAACTTGAAAAAGGTACCGGCGGAAGCCAGGATTACCCCCAGAATGGCTAGTATGGATAGCAACTTTTTCATACGAAAGGATATTTGAGTATTCCAGGCAACAATCTACGAAAAAGAGGTGAGAAATCTAAATTATTTCGCCTGCCAGGTCATACTCATGACCTCCTGTTATCCTTACATCAACAAATGATCCGGGAATGAAATCGTGTTTATTCACCGGAATGATCACTTCCTGATCAATTTCAGGACTGTCGAATTCGGTCCTGCCATAATAGAAAAGACCCTCCCTGCGGTCGATTACAACCCTTATGGTCTGCCCTCTCAATGCCCGGTTATTCTCTAATGATATCTCCATCTGAAGCTGCATGATCGCCTCTCTCCTTTCGTGTTTTACCTTCTCAGGGATAGTGTCATTGTAATTAAGATAACCATAGGTATTTTCCTCATGCGAATAGGTAAACACTCCGAGTCTCTCAAACCTGAAATCACGGACAAAATCCATGAGTTCCATAAAATCAGCATCCGTCTCACCCGGGTGGCCTGTGATTAAGGTAGTCCTGATAGCTGCGGAGGGTAACTCATTCCTTATCTTTTCAAGCAGTTTGCGGGTTGAAATACCTCCATGCTGTCTTCGCATCGACTTTAGAACATTATCGGAAATATGTTGTATAGGAAGGTCAATATACTGGCAAATACCAGGATTTTCCTTCATCAGTCCGATCAACTCTGTTGGGAAGTTGGCAGGATAAAGGTAATGAAGCCTCACCCATTCAATGCCATCTGTCCTGCTAACTTTATCGGCCAGCGGTACAAGCATCTGTTTTTTATAGTTATCAAGGCCAAA
>JBJKPH010000127.1:0-6567 GCA_046706585.1 Bacteroidales bacterium
AAGAACCCACACCGATGGTACAGGCGGGGATCGGACTTCCACTTGGTAGCGAGCTAAAGGTGAGGTACGTGCCCACTGTGGCTATAGGAGATGGTAGTGTGGGACTTATGGGAGGAGGCCTGATGCATAGTATATCACAATATTTTAAGGCATTCCAGCTTCTTCCTGTCAATATTTCTGTTTTCGGGGGATATTCAATGCTTAAAGTGTCACTGCCGTTAGAAGTTCGTCCCGATAACTACGATTATTATAATACCTATACTGTGACAGATTTCGAAGGACAGGCATTTGATATTGATGTGCGTGGATGGAATGTTTCCCTGATAGGATCGGTTGATATTCCTCTCGTTTCAGCTTATGCATCGTTAGGCTATGCAAGCACAACCACAATAATGGATATACAGGGCAATATACCTCTGCCGGTCCTTGATCCGCTGATCTCTGTAACAAATGCAGTATATACCGATGACGGTGTCGTTACTGATGTCGGTGAGGTAAGAATGGATTACTTTTCAGGATTGCAGCTTAACGTAGGAGCCAGGTTGAAGCTGGGAGTACTGACACTCGGTGCCGGTTATACAAGGGCAAACTACAATGTAATTACCGGAGCACTGGGTATCTCATTCCGCTGATTGGCAGGCTTTGTTTTTCTGTCTGAACTGCGGACTGAACAAGCATGAAACAAAAGTGAACATTAGGGGTTTAAGCATATATGCTGAAAAGGAACCCTTTACTAGAGGCTTTATCCGATGTCATTATCCAATGAGGATGACAGGATGAGGATAAAGATGTTATAACGATATTTTGAGTATCTGATGGTTGAAAGGCAAGATACAACGGATCGGATGATCCAGAACAGGTACAGGTCACTCCTGCGTGCTTCAAGGGACTTAGTAAAGAAAGATGATCAGAAAGTCATTAGAAAGGCCCTTGATATACTTGTAGAGTGCTGCGGAGGCACGGTAACCATTACCGGAGAACCGACCATTCTTCATGCACTGAGCGTAGCCCGTATTGTTGCAGGTGAGATGAGCCTGGGTACCACTGCGATAGTTGGTTCCCTTCTTCATGATTGTGCAGACAAATTGCCGCTTTCAGTTGCCGGGATAAAGAAAACATTCGGGAGCAGCGTCCTTGCTGTACTGACCGGTCTGGGAAAACTGGAAAACCTTGATTCAGGAAGTACTTCGTATAAGGAAGAAAATTTCCTGAAACTGCTCCTGAGCCTGGCTGACGATATCAGGGTAATTATCATTAAACTGGTTGAACGACTTGAATATATGAGGAACCTGAGCGGCGCATCCTTGTCTGACCAGGAAAAAATTGCTTCCGAGACCTACTTCCTCTACGCACCGCTGGCCCATCGCCTCGGACTTTATCCTATGAAGCTGGAGATGGAAGACCTGGCAATGAAATTCCTCGATAATGAAGCTTATGAAAGTATCGAAGAAAAGATAAGGCAAACAACAGCATCCAGGAACAGGTTGATCAGGGAATTTTCCCAGCCGGTAAAGGAAATGCTTGATAAGCAAAACTTCAGGTACGTAATTAAAAGTCGCACTAAATCAATCCATTCCATCTGGCAAAAAATGAAGAAGCAGAGGGTTGAATTTGAGGAAGTATATGATCTTTTTGCTGTAAGGATAATACTTGATTCAAAACCTGAGAATGAAAAGTCTGACTGCTGGCAGGTTTATTCCATTGTTACTGATCTTTACCAGCCTAATCCCAGCAGGATGAGGGACTGGATATCTGTGCCCAAATCAAATGGATATGAGTCGCTGCATACAACAGTAATAGGTCCCAGGGGAAAGTGGGTGGAGGTGCAGATCAGGACCGAAAGGATGGATGAGATTGCGGAAAAGGGATTGGCCGCACATTACCGGTACAAGGGTATTAAAGGTGATTCGGGACTTGATGCATGGCTGGCCCATATGAGAGAGATCCTCGAATCGGGTGATGAGGAAGAGAGATCGGTTATAGAAAAAGTCAGGCCAGGTCTTTATACCGACGAGGTTTTCGTGTTCACACCTAAAGGAGAATTGAAGAGACTGCCTGCAGGTGCCACATTGCTCGATTTTGCATTTGAAATACATACCCAGGTTGGCAGCAACTGTGTTGGCGGTAAAGTGAACGGCAGAAATGTAGGCATCCGTCATATCCTTTCAAGCGGCGACAGGGTAGAGGTTGCTACTTCCAAGAACCAGAAACCCAAGCAGGACTGGCTGAGTTTTGTCGTTACTTCAAAAGCCAGGAACAGGATAAAACAGGTGCTGAGCGCTGAAAAGATGAAGGCAGCAGATGAAGGGAAGGAAATATTGCTGAGGAGGTTGAAGAACTGGAAACTGGAATTCAATGATCAGAATATTAAACTGTTACTCGATCATTACAAACAGCCAAACGCAAGGGAGTTTTATTGCCTGATAACTGACGGAAAAATAGATCTTCTTGATATAAAGGATCTTTTACAAAAAAACAGCGGAAAGGGAGGGCAGCATGCTCAAAAGGGAGATATGCCCGTTGCAGCGCACACTGAAGTCGCTTCAACAACTGAAAGCTTCTCCGATTTTCTTGTAATCGAGGATAAGGTGGAAGGACTTGATTACAAGCTGTCAAAATGCTGCAATCCGGTGCCTGGCGACAGGATCTTCGGTTTTGTGACAATAACTGAAGGAATAAAGATACACAGGCTCAATTGCCCGAATGCAACATATATGCTCTCAAATTTCCCCTACAGGGTGGTTATGGCAAAATGGACCATGAGTGAGGAAAGTGCCTCGTTCCAGACAGCCGTCAGGGTCACAGGTACCGATGATCATTCAATGATCACAAGGATCCATGATGTAATAGCTTCCTACAGGGTCACCTTAAGGAATTTTAGTTATGAGACCAATGATGGTCTGTTTGAAGTTATAGTTTATTTGTTTGTTCCTAATACAAACACCCTTAATGGATTAATAAAAAAGCTTCTTACAATAAAAGGGGTCCATAAGGCTGCCAGGTATGATAAATAAGCACTCTTTTTGTAATGTAATCCGGATTAATTAATTTTGAAGCATGAAAAAGGTATTCATTATATTCCTTTTCTTATTGTTGCTGTCATCTGCGAGGGCACAGTATAACTATCATCATCCCTCAATATTCTATTATCCACCTGTGGGACTTGGTACGGATCCGGATATTGATGTTGCAGCAGACGGTTCATATAATCCCGGATTATTCAGCTGGTACCTGAATTCAGGTTTCTCATTTATGTCGTTAAATGGTTTAAATGCAATGACATCATGGATATCACCTAAAGCACTGCTTCCTGTCAGGTCAAATCTGGTTATGGAGGTCGGGGCGACTTTTATGACTACTTCTTTTCCTGGTTCAGGAACAGAAGGTGCAAACAGGTATAATGATATAATAGCTTATGCCAGGGGGATATACGGTGTAAATGAAAAACTGACGATATACGGTGAAGCTGAGAAATCAATAATTGCGAATCCACAGTATGGATCAGGTTATCAGAATATAACCTTAGGAATGGAATATTTCCTTACCCCGCATCTTCGTTTCGGAGCCAGCATTACCTCTGTAAGGTACCCCGAATCATGGCTGAATATGCCATATTCCGGCGCTTACTGGCATCGGTATTGACTCAATTCGTTCGTGGAGCTCATAGCACTCATCCCGAGTCACTCGGGACTCGCTCTGCTCGGTTCGGTGACAGCGTCAAATTCCCCTCCTCGGAGGGGCTGGGGTGGGTTAATTCCTGTATTCAGTGTTCGGTAATCTCTAAATCTCTAAATCTCACACCTCACACCTCATATCTCTATTCCTCTAACGGCTCTCCGCTAATACCTGGGATCTTCGGTAACAGGCAGCTTGGCCATTTTCACGACTTCTAACGAAGGGAAGCCGAACTCTTCAACAACTTTTCCAAGCATGAGATAGCTACCGCTTCCCCTGAACGGGTAATTATTTAGTGATGATGCGAAGTGCACGGTATCGAAGAAACTGCCTTCTTCATCGATAAAGCATCCGAAATTCATCCATTCATTCCTGACTGTTTTAATATGTTTGACAGTTACCAGGTGTCCTACCATCCTTATCGTCCTGCCCCTGTAATTCCCGAGCTCCCTGGCCTGAATATCTCCCCTGAACCCCGTTTTAAGCATATCGAACCAGCTCATTGAAACCGGGAATCCGATCAGTTCTATCTCGTCGTAGGCATCTTCAATCAGTTTTGTCTCAAGGGCAGGCAATGTGAATTTCCGTTTGTCAGGATCAAAGAGAGACCGGGTCGGTTCAGTACGTTGTCTGTTTATGGTCATATGTGCTTCCCACATCAGTACAGGCTTTGTTTTTCCGGTGAACCTGAAGGCTCCGCACCTGATAAGTATCAGAAGCTGTTCCAGTCCGGGCCTTATCCTTGATACGAAGTCATTCAGGTCCCTGAAGGGACCTTCATCTTCCCTTGAGATTTCAACTGACCGGGCCAGTGTTGTTTCCAGATTCTGTATATGGATGAAACCCAAATATATATCCCTGCCTGTAATGGATGTCTTGTACCTGCTGTTATTTACGCATGGGACATGCACTTTCCCTCCCGATCTTTTTGCCTCGTGGACATACACCCAGGTACGGTAGAATCCCCCGAAATTGTTTATGACCGCCACAATAAACTCGAGCGGAAAGTTGGCTTTGAGGTAAAGGCTCTGGAAACTTTCAACGGCATAGGATGCGGAATGCGCCTTTGAAAACGAATATCCTGCAAATGATTCTATCTGCCGCCATACTTCTCTTGTCAGCTCCTCAGAATAGCCTCTTTCCCTGCAGTTTGCAAAGAAGCGGCCTGTGATCTTCCTTATTTCCTCTTTCGACCTGTACTTACCGCTCATTGCCCTCCTCAGCGTATCAGCATCGGCAAGATCGAGACCGGCGAAATGGTGACAGATCTTCAGCACGTCTTCCTGGTATACCATCACCCCGAATGTCTCGCTAAGTTGCTCTTTCATCACGGGGTGCAGGTACTCAAACTTATCGGGATTATGGAACCTGTGGATATATTGCTTCATCATCCCCGAACGCGCGACCCCGGGGCGTATTATCGAGCTTGCGGCAACAAGGGTGGGGTAGTCGCTGCATTTTAGCCTGGTAAGTAATCCCCGCATGGCTGGACTCTCAATATAGAAACACCCTTTTGTTTCGCCTCTCCTCAGGTGCCCGGTCACAACCGGATCATTTTTGAATTTTTGTATGGCATGTACGTCGAAATCTATTCCTCTGTTCTCCTTTATAAGGGCAGCACTTTCATGAATATGGCCGATACCTCTCTGACTCAGGATATCAAGCTTTTCAAAGCCGAGTTCTTCGGCAACATACATGTCCCATTGCGTTGTGGGAAATCCTTTTGGAGGCATGTCGAGAGCGGTGTACCATGTTATGGGCAGCTCCGATATAAGTATCCCCCCTGCATGTATACTCCGCATATTTGGAAAATCGGCGATACTGTTCCCTATGTCAAATATCCTGTCAGTCACGCTGTTCCTCGCTGAAGGATCTGAAGGATTATCAATTATTCCGTCAATCTCCTCCTTAGGCAGTCCGTATACCTTGCCCAGTTCCCTGACGATGGATTTTCCCCTGAAGGTGCTCATTGTTCCGAGCAATGCGGTGTGCATCGACCCATACCTCCTGAAGATATAGTCGATCACTTCATCCCTCTCCTGCCATGAATAATCGATATCAAAATCGGGCGGAGTACTCCGGCGGGGATTAATGAATCTCTCAAAGTAAAGGTTCAGGTCAATGGGGTCAACGTTAGTGATTTTCAGGCAATAAGCAACAACAGAGTTTGCGCCGCTTCCACGTCCCACATGGTAAAATCCGCGTGACATTGAGTACCTTACTATATCCCATGTTATCAGGAAATAGGAGGAAAATCCAAGCTTATCGATTATTTCCAGTTCATGTGCAATCCTCTCGCGGGCCGTGCTGTTGTTTTTACCGTACCTGTAGATCATGCCTTCCCATGCCAGTTTTTCGAGCAGTAGCCTGTCGTCATACCTGCTTGCCGAGAACAGTTGTTTGTTCCTTGGAACTGTGTCGTTGAAAGAGATCGAGCACATGTCGAGCAGCCTGTTACTGTTTTCGATCAGTTGCGGATACTCCCTGAAGCAGGCTGCCAGTTCCCCGGGGCTCATAAACACCTCGTCGCTACCCGCTGTATGATCCGGTTTAAGATGACTGAGCAGCATATTGTTATCGATCGCACGGAGGTTCCTGTGAAGCTCGTAACCTTCTTTGTCAGGATATGTTACCGGCTGCGTTATTACCATGCTGTCGGAAAGTTTGCTGTATGCAACTGCGATCAGCCTGCTTTTTTCCGATACCCTGACACCTATCCGCTCATTTTCACGCAGTCTGGCGGGATACCGCGACAGCGGGTATATGATATAGCTGTTGCTGAATGGTGGCGCTATATCTGGAAGGGGCTTTTTTTCGGTGTTATGTTCTGAAAGGAACCTGTTCAACTCGTTGAAACCTTCGTTGTTACAGGCCAGTCCGGTATACAGCAGC
>JBJKPH010000128.1:0-4160 GCA_046706585.1 Bacteroidales bacterium
ATCCAACGGTAACCATATACCTTAAAAGCTGATTCCTCCATAATTTAATACTTAATAAATGAACCAAAGATCCTGATCCCAGTCTTACTGCCGTACTGAGGAGAAACAAACATAACAAAAAAAAGAAAGTGTAACAGCAATTTATGTTTTATGTGTACCGCGCCGGCTGCTACTGGAAATTTTCCATTGGTCAATTACTATTGATTACATATCTTTAGCATGCTGAAAAGTAAAATAAATTAAACAGGATATGATTAAAATGATCAAAAAAGCCGGTCGTTGCCTTACGATACTTTTAATGCTGGCGGGAATATATCAGCCGGCAAGATGCCAGTCACCTTATGGTGACCCTTTGTCAACCCCTCTGCCCAACTCAATCCTGGACCTGTTTTCCAATAATATTTCAGGCCAGTTGATTTATAACAACCTGGTGTTTGTAGAAGGAGCACCATGGATTCGAAGTCAGGAAGAGCTCGATGGGACCTTCCGTGAAACACAGGCAATGTATGACCTTGTCAGGTCATACGGAATTGAAAATGTGAGAATAGACCGGTCTCCCGGAGAAAGAACGTTCAGCTATCCTGTTGAGGCGGAGTTTTGGATCACTTCCCCTGGTAAGAGACTTATTGCCAGGCTGGAGGCAGATCCTGCAATGGTTGCAAACGGGTCCCAAAGTGCTGACGTGTCAGGGGAGCTCATATACCTGCCCCCGATGAATGAAGAGGAGGCAATGAAAATGGTTGATCCTGCAAACCGGGATAAATATAAGGGAAAGATTGCACTCATGTGGTCGCATGCAAGAGGTAATATGGCATCAATCTTAGATTCTGCAGGCATTACGGCGGTGATATCATTCAATTCACAGGAGAGATATATCGATCCTTCAGAGGTGATTTACAGTTCCGGAAGTTATGGCAGGGGAAAGAACCTTAAGACCGGAATCACGTTATCATGGCGCCAGTGGTCAGAACTATTGGAAGATGTCCAGTTCGGGACGAAGCTTTCAGCCAGGTGCAAAACCGTGATCGAGCAGAGGAAAGACAGGTTCGAGTCAGTTTTCAGCTGGATACCCGGCACAGAGCCTGATAAAAAGGGGATATTCTTCACAGCCCACCTTTTCGAGGGATATATCAAGAGGGGTGCGAATGATGATTCCGGAGGATGCATGGTACAGCTCGAGATACTCAGGGCATTAAACAGCCTGATCGAATCAGGGGAAATTGAAAGACCTAAACGTAATATCTATTTCCTGTGGCCAAATGAGATATCAGGCACCTATAATTTTATAAGCAGGAACCCGGAAATTTTAGAAAAGACAGGTCTGAATATCAACATGGATATGGTAACTGAAGGGCTCAGGAAGAATAATGCCCTGATGACAGTGAATGCTGCACCTAACTACCTGCCAACCTACTACGACGGATTGGCCAATTCCATAATGAACTATGTATGGAGGACAAATGATATAGTATACCTGCCCGACTCTCCTGACGGAAGAAGGGGTGGACAATATTTCCCTGATCCAATGGTTGAGAAGAACGGAAGTATGGATGCTTTCAGGTACAGGGTGGATATATCAACAGGAGGAAGTGATCATATTTGCTTTATTAATTCTTCTGTTGCAGTACCAGGCGTTTCATATTGTGCATGGCCCGATTACTGGTACCACACCGATAAGGATACACCCGACAAGGGAGACCCGACCCAGATGAAGAGGATGGCTTTCATAGGTTTAGCTACTGCCTATGCTGCATCAAACTGCAATGATGAAGTACTTCCCGGGATTATAGACCAAACCACTCAGTTCGGATATTCAAGAATTGGGGCTATGGAACTACCTGCCGCCTTGAGGATAATCAGGGAATCAAAACCAGGAGAGCTTGCAGGGAATAGTGCAAGGGCAATCAATATTGTAACTCTTGGAAGCCAAAGGGAAATTGAAGCTCTTCGTTCTGTCGAAGAGATATATTCCGGCTCGGATTATGCCCGGAAGTTGTTAGCCAACAGTATCAGTGAGATGGAAAACTACCAGTCATTCCTTGTTTCGCAGGTTACGGAAGCTGTTGCGATCTCAGCCGGGACCTCCGGGGTAAAAGTACCTCAATTGACAGGAGCCTCTGCCCTGGAAAAGAAATATGAAAAGATCATTCCGCGAATCGCACCCGGGGTAATGTACAAAATATTTTCACCCGGAAGCTGGCCTGCATACAATGAATATACCAGGAAAAATCCTGATGCAGTAGCATCGAAAGTGGCTGCAAGCCGTGATTCGCGGAACCTTGCGAACTATATTAACGGTAAACGGAGTGTTACCCGGATATGGAAGGATGTAACAGCTGAAACAGGAAGCAGGATCACCCTTGAAGAGGTGGCAGAATGGTTCGAAATGCTTCATTCAACAGGTTATGTTGCCTGGTAAGTGTTGTGGCTTCCGGTAATTTTTAACAGGGCAAACCGATCTTATGTATTTTTAAAGTGCAATCTTTAATTGATTCGCTGTATCTTTGAAACCTCATAAAACCTTAAAACAGGAGAGGAGCGGTCAAATAATGATCACCAGATGAGACTTGTAAATTTTCACACGGTCCTTAGCGTTCTGAGCAGGCTGCTGATGCTTGAGACAGTGGCACTGTTATCCTGCCTGCCTTTTGCGATATATTTTCATGAACCTTTATCGCCATTCCTCTGGTCTGCACTGATCACCCTTTCACCTGCACTAATCCTTATGGCTGTGTCGGGGAGAAAAAAGTTATCATCTATGGGTATCCGTGAAGGATACCTGTCGGTAGTGCTTTCATGGATCACGATATCCCTCTTCGGGATCTTCCCGTACATTATCAGCCGGACAATTCCAGGATTCATTGATCCCTTGTTCGAGTCAGCTTCGGGATTTACAACCACCGGATCATCAATACTGGAAAATATTGAAGCACTGCCGAAGTCGATCCTCTACTGGAGGAGTCTTACTCACTGGGTTGGAGGTGTTGGAGTTATATTGCTGGTGATAATTATTTTGCCAACACTAAATATTGGCGGGTACCGGTTCTTTACAATGGAGTCGTCGATACAGGGCAAGACCCACCCGAGGATAAAAACGATGGTATACAGGCTGCTGTGGATATACATTGCCCTTACTGCCGGGGAGGTTATTCTGCTGCTAATGGGAGGAATGAACCTGTATGAAAGTCTCTGCCATGCTTACGGAACTATAGCTACCGGGGGATTTTCCCCCAAAAATACAAGTATAGCGCTCTATTCACCCTACATACAGTATATTGTGATGATCTTTATGATACTGTCGGGAATGAACTTTGTATTGCATTACCATTTCATTAAGGGTAACTACAGGAAGATTTCAGAAAATGAGGAGCTACGGTTCTACCTGTTGGTAATTTTTATTTCAGGCGCCATTATTACAGGAGTACTTTATTTACATAATGAGGGCAGATTTGAGCCGGTTTTCAGGGAGTCTTTCTTCCAGGTAATTTCAGTTCTGACATCTACGGGATTTGCAACAGCCGATTACCTGAAGTGGCCTACTTTTGCATGGATACTGATATTTTTACTTATGTTCATCGGGGGAAGCACGGGTTCTACCAGCGGGGGAATAAAGATGGCACGCCACCTGGTAGTGCTGAAGAATGTAAGGCTTATATTCAGGAACATTTTAAGACCTAATTCTATTAATATCCTGAAGCTGAACGGAGAGGAGATCCCTGAGAAAAGGAACATCATAATTATCTCATTCGTGATGTTATATATAATTATATTCCTCTTCTCGACACTTATTATGACCGGTCTCGGTGTTTCACCGGAGACCTCTGCGGGCTCTGTAATTACCGTAATGGGTAATATTGGTCCGGGTCTCGGACCGGAAGGTCCGGTAGGGAACTTCGCAGTTATACCACAGGCCGGTAAACTGTTGCTTACTCTTCTGATGTTCATTGGAAGGCTGGAGATATTCACCTTCATGGTACTGTTTATCCCTTCCTTCTGGAGAAACTAAGAAGGAATGTCCTGAGCTCTTTCCTGAAAAATGTCGTTATAATATCACTTCCGGTTTTATAAGCTTTTCACGTATCTCTCCACCTGAAATATCAACGTAATATGCATTACTGTTGTTATTTGTAGCCACTACTTTCTTAACTTCATTATCTTCG
>JBJKPH010000129.1:0-15937 GCA_046706585.1 Bacteroidales bacterium
CCGGGGGTTGTATAACCCTACCCCGGCGCTTTCAACCCGCTCCGGGGTTGACATCGATCCTTCGCATATGCCAACCACGGGTTGCACCCGTGGCTACCAGAGTTAAATCCCTCCGGGATTGTCAAGAATGCACTTCATAAAACCTGGTACCGTAATCGTAACAATATAATATCTTTGACAGATTGATGCCGGAGGCGTCAAATATAATAGCCACAGTTCCACCTGTGGTAAATGATAATAAAGTGATTGCATCAGCCCCGGAGGGCATACGCGTCAACTTAAAAGCGAATTTCCCAGGTAGCAACGATCAATTATAACGGATAAAACTTATTTACTATATTTGGGCTTAACCTAATACAATCCCTATGAAAAAGTCTCTATTCCTAACTGTAATTATTTTGATCCTGGCCGGATCACTTCCTCTTTCAGCTCAGAAAAAAAATCTCACACGGGATGATTACGCACAATGGCAGAATCTTTCTTCCTATTCTATCTCCGATGACGGTACATGGGTGTCATGGAACATCACTCTGGTTGAAGGAGATGACACACTATATGTTAAGAGCCTTTCGGGTGACAAAAGCTATAAATTCGTACTTGCCACTGCACCTCAGTTCACTAATGATTCAAAATGGCTTGCGGCAAGGATCAACCTCAGTGATAAGGCTCAGGAGAAACTGAGGGAACAAAAAAAGCCGGTAAGGAGTAAAGTTTTATTGCTGAACCTGCTTACCGGTGACAAAAGGATATTTGACGAAGTAAGTTCCTTTTCTTTCACCAGGAACAGCAAACATCTTATAATGAACGGCTATGCCGATGAAAAAAGTAAAACGGAAGATGTTTACCTCTATAACCTGGCTTCGGGTACACTTAAAAACATTGGCAATGTAAAGGAGTATTCTGTTAATAAACGTGGTGACAGACTTGCCTATATTATCGATGCCGTTGGGACGATGGGTAACGGTGTGGAGTTGTTTAACCTCGATAATTATGCTGTAAGGGTTATCGATAATGACACTACAACCTATACTGACCTTTCATGGGAAAAAGAGGGGACGGGGTTCACCTTTCTGAAGGCTTTCGCTGATACGGCGTATGTTGAGAAGAACTATAAGCTCTTCGCAGTCAGGGATATTTATGGGAATATTAACGTAAAATCATTCAGTCCAAAAGGCAGTTCAACTATTCCTTCAGGAATGAGAGTTCGTGAAACATACACACCAGGGCTTTCAAAGGACATGAAAATTGCATATTTCGGAGTGTATAAATGGACACCGAAACCTGCCAGGGCAAAAAAGAGCAGTGCGGATGACAAGCTTCCGGGAGTAGATATCTGGCACTGGCAGGATGATCCTATCCAGCCTCAGCAGGTAAAGGAATACGAAAGAAGCGACAAGGACTTTACATATCTGTTCGCATGGAACATTGAATCAGGGAAAGTATTCAGGATAACAGACGATGAATTTGAGGATGCTTCAATCACCGGTGACGGAGCACATGTTCTTATTTCTACCGATAAACCATACAGGCCCGAATTCAGGCTCACTCATTATGATTACCAGATTACAGACCCGACCACCGGGATAAGGAAGCCTGTTATCAGTAATTTCACAAGCATGTACGGCTCATCCCCATCGGGTAAATACCTTGTATATTTCAAGGACAAAAACTGGTGGGTATATGATATTAATAAGGACGAACACAGGAATGTCACTTCAGGGATTCAAACTGAATTATGGAATACACGTGATGATCATCCAATAGAGATAAAACCGCCTTTCGGAAGAGTTAGCTGGTATGAGAATGACAGTTATATGCTGGTTTATGATGAGTACGACACATGGAAAGTCAATCCTGCCGGAGGCGAGCCTGTCAGGCTGACAAATGGTCGCGAAGAAGGGATAATATTCAGAACTGTAAGGCTTAATACGGAGGATAATTTCTTCCATAACGACGAGGATCTCTTTTTCAGTGCATCGGGTGACCTGACAAAAAAGACCGGTTATTACAAAGTCTCTCCGAAGGGCAAGGTTTCGGAACTGTTGTTTGATGACATGGCAATATCGGGACTCGAAAAATCGAAAAATTCAGATATGTTCCTTTACCGTGCAGAATCATATTCTGATTCGCCTGACCTGTTTGCCACATCAGGCTCATTTAAAAAGCCGGTACAGGTATCGGCCACTAATCCACAGCAAAAAGATTATTTCTGGGGCAAAAGTGAACTGGTGAACTATACCAACGGTGATGGCAGGGAATTGCAGGGAGCACTCTTTTATCCGGCTAATTATGAACCGGGAAAGAAATACCCTATGATCGTTTATATATATGAAATCCTGTCGACAGGGGTGCACAGGTATTCAAGCCCTTCGCTCACCAGCGCCTATAATACCACTAATTACACAACCAACGGATATTTTGTGTTCATGCCCGATATTGTTTATAAGACTAACCACCCGGGAGAGTCGGCTGCTAACTGTGTTGTGCCGGCGGTGAAGAAAGTAATTTCGACCGGGATGATCGACGAAAAGAAGATTGGGCTGATAGGTCACAGTTGGGGAGCATACCAGACCAGTTTTATTATTACCCAGACCGATATATTTTCTGCTGCAGTTGCCGGGGCACCTCTCATCGACATGATCAGTATGTACAATGAGATTTACTGGAATTCAGGAAGTCCCAACCAGCAAATTTTCGAAACCTCCCAGGGAAGGCTCAGGGAACCATGGTGGGATCTCATGGATGAATACATGGCAAACTCTGCCATGTTCAATGCTAAAAAGATTGTAACCCCCCTTCTTGTAACTTTCGGAAACCAGGACGGTGCTGTCGACTGGCATCAGGGTATAGAGATGTTTACAACAATGAGGAGGATGGGTAAGGAATTTATACTCCTTGTTTACGACGGAGAGAACCATAGTCTGAGGAAGAAGGAAAACATGAAGGATTACAGTGAAAGGGTTTTCCAGTTTTTCGACTACCATTTAAGAGGTAACGAACCTGCTGAATGGATCAAGTCGGGTCGCACTTATCTGGAAAAAAAGGAACTGGAAGAACTTGACAGGATAAAAAAGGAATCAAAATAGGATAAATGCCTTACAGCAGCCGCCAGGAGGTACTGAAAAAGATACGAATAAGGAATATTTTGTTACCGCTAGCTATAGGGCTGGCGTTCATACTCTGGTTTTTTTTCAGGGAGTATGATGCTGATGCTCTTGGCAACCTGATTGTCAGCTGGCGTACACCCCTGTTCCTGGCCCTTGCATGTTGCTGCATGTTATGCCGCGACCTTGGGTACATGATAAGAATAAGGATCCTTTCGGAAAACGACCTGACATGGAGTAAAGCCTTCAGAATAATAATGTTATGGGAGTTTACTTCGGCAATTTCGCCTTCTACTGTAGGAGGTACTGCCGTAGCGGTGGTTTTTATTCACAAGGAGGGTCTGAGGGTTGGAAGAAGCACTTCAATAGTACTTATAACTTCTTTTCTTGATGAGCTGTATTTTGTTATTCTTTTCCCGGTCCTCTTCTTCATAATAGGAGGCCATGACCTTTTCCTTCAGAGTTCTTATGCATCTGACCGGCCATGGTTCATAAATGAACTGTTTTATGTTGCACTTGTTGGCTATTCGCTGAAACTGTTATGGGTCATACTGGTTGGATACGGGATATTCTTCAATCCCGGAGGATTGAAAACCCTTGTGGTAAGGGTATTCAGTCTGCCATTCCTTAAAAGGTGGAAAATGCAGGCTGAAAATGCAGGGGATGATATAATTACCAGTTCAAGGGAGTTCAGAAAAAAGCCATTAAAATTCTGGCTTAAAGCGGCGCTGGCAACTTTTCTTTCATGGACAGCACGATACTGGGTTGTAAATTCCATCCTGATGGCATTCTTTGTCATAAAAGATCATTTCCTGATTTTTGCCCGCCAGCTTGTAATGTGGATAATGATGCTTATTAGCCCTACCCCGGGAGGAAGCGGACTGGCCGAACTTATATTTACACGCTACCTGGCCGACTTTATTCCTGTTAATCCAGGGCACCTGGCAGGGACGGCACTTGCAATGGCACTGATATGGAGAATGATAAGTTATTACCCCTACCTGCTGATAGGCGCAATAATTGGCCCTGCCTGGGTCGATAAACACTTCTTTGCAGGAAGAAGAAGAAAAAAAACTATTTCTGAACCAGATGATTGAACCATTTTATATAATTTTAGTTCGATATAACATTTATTAAAATTCCGACCGTTACTGACCGATGAGTGAAGAGATACTGAAAGCATTGATGCAACTGTTTGCACTTATTGTCAAGCAGGACGGAGGCATGCTGGAAAGTGAAAGGGAGTATGTTATCGATTTCCTGGGAAAACAGCTCAGTAAGGAATCGGTGAGTGAATATATCGAGTTGTTCGACAGTTTTGCCGGGCCTACTCTTGAAACACCAACCTATACTGATGATGCTCCTCCGTCGGTAAAAGATTCAGTCAGGATTTTCAGTATCTGCAAGCAAATTAACCGGACCCTGAATCAATCCCAGAAAGTAGTGGTGCTGATGCGACTGTATGAATTGGTGAATGCCGACAGTCGCTTTACTCTCCAAGGGATGAATATCATCAACACTGTTGCTGAAGTATTCAGGATAGCCTCTTCGGAAGTAAGCAGTATAGAAAAATTTATTAAACAGTCGACCGGAGATGATCCTGAAGACCAGGCCATACTTGTTCTTAAACCCGGATCAACCTGTGTTGCTTGTAATGAGCCGACTTCAGAAGCCGACTACCTGATCCTTGTACTCTGGGTTCAAAGCGAGGACCTCTATTTTATCAAACACTATTCGGCTAACCAGCTTTTTCTTAACGGCTTGCCTCTGCTTCCCGGGAAGGTATATACTGTTGCCAACGGAAGTTCGCTCAGGTACAGCCATGGAAAACCTATCTATTACAGTGATCTCTCCGCCCATTTTCTTTCAAGGAAAGCCTTCAACAAGATATCACTGGTTGCTGAAGATCTCAGGTTCAGTTTCAGTGACCAGAACACGGGCATAAACGGAGTAAACCTGTTCGAGACTGAAGCTACCCTTGTTGGGATAATGGGCTCCAGCGGCACCGGGAAAACCACCCTCCTGAATCTTTTGTGCGGTATGCGCAGGCCCGATTCCGGAACGGTCAGGATCAATGGTGTCGATATTTATGATAATGCGGAATACACCGAGGGTGTGATCGGATATGTTCCCCAGGATGACCTGCTGATAGAAGACCTGACTGTTTTTGAGAATCTCTATTTTGCGGCTGCATTCTGCTTTAAGGAACTTTCGGAGGAAGAGCTGGGTAAGCTGGTTGACAGTACGCTGGCAAGTCTCGGCCTGCTGGAAAAAAGAGATCTCAGGGTCGGATCCCCGCTCAACAAGATCATCAGCGGAGGACAAAGGAAAAGGCTCAATATTGCCCTTGAACTTATAAGGGAACCATCGATTCTTTTCCTGGATGAACCTACTTCCGGATTATCGTCACGCGACTCTGAAAATGTGATGGACCTTTTGAGGGAACTTACCTTTAAAGGAAAGCTGGTTCTGACTGTTATTCACCAGCCCTCTTCAGAGATATATAAAATGTTCGACAAGATCATAATTCTCGACCAGCACGGGGAGCAGGTTTTTTATGGTAATCCGGTGGAGGCCCTGATACATTTCAAGACTCTTGCCGGCCAGATCGACAGCAATATCGGGGAGTGCCCTGCCTGTGGCAACATCAACCCGGAAATGATTTTCAACATTCTTGAGACTGAAGTTGTGGATGAGTTTGGCAGGTACACGGGTAAAAGGAAAACTACTCCTGCCGAATGGGCCGAGAGTTTCAGGAAAATAGAACAGCCCGAAACGGGGAAAGAAGTAGATGAAAAACCACCGTCGAACCTGAACAGGCCCGGACCAATAAAGCAGTTCATAATATATGCCAGGAGAGACCTGATGAGCAAAATATCAAACAGTCAGTATGTTATGCTTACCCTCATGGAGGCACCAGTGCTTGGGTTCATCCTTTCATATATAATCAGATATATTGCCGATCCGAAATCAAACATCTACATCTTCAGGGAAAATGAAAATATTCCCATCTATATCTTCATGAGTCTTATTGTCGCACTTTTCCTGGGTCTCATATCAAGTGCCGAAGAGATATTCAAGGACAGGAAGATCCTGAAAAGGGAACATTTTCTCAACCTTGACAAGAACAGTTACCTGCTGGCTAAAATAATGGTCCTGTTCACGATATCAGCCATACAATCCTTCCTTTTCGTGATAATAGCCAATACCATTCTTGGCATAAGGGGGCTGACATTCCAATACTGGTTCGCCCTTTTTACAACAGCAACACTGGCAAATGTTCTTGGCCTGAATATTTCGAATTCGTTCAACTCAGCCATTACCATTTATATAGTTGTCCCGATGCTTATGATACCCATGATGGTGTTAAGTGGGGCTATGTTCCCTTACGACAAGCTGAACAGGTCGCTCGGCAGCGTTGAAAAAGTACCGCTGATAGCAGAAATTATGCCGACAAAATGGACTTATGAAGCCCTGATGGTGACACAATTCAAAGAAAACAGGTACGACAGACTGGTATATGATATGAACAAACAGATCAGCCAGGCAGAATTCAATACCGTATTCAGGCTGCCGGCAATAAAAGATGCACTGAATGAGGCAGTGCTGGCATACAGGAGAAAGGAGATCGACGAAGAGAACCAATCGACACTCCCGCTGCTGAGAAATGAATTCAAAAAATTATCACTCCATCAGGGGATGCCATTATTCAGAGGAATAAACAACCTGGATCCAGGAAATTTCAACCATATTGTTGCAGAAGAGGCATCAAACTATATCGATAGTATAAGCACTGTTTTCAATAATATTAGTAACAAAACCGATCTCAGGAAGGACGGATTCATTAGTTCCCAGAGCGATGAATTATATGATCTGTACGACAGGTACCATAATGACCGGCTGGAAGAAATAGTACGGAAGATCTATGAAAAAAACAAGATCCTTGAGTACAGGGATAACCTGATCCAGAACTACGAACCGATTTATCTTGATCCGTATTATGATAAACCGCCTGGTATCAGAAGTCAGTTTTTTGCTCCCACGAAGAATTTTTTCGGGATCCGACTTGATACATTCGTTCTCAATATGGCAGTAGTATGGTCAATGTCATTCATTTTGTATTTATTACTCTACTTTGATGTATTGAAACGGGTTGTGGAAATATTCATAAAGAACCATCGATAATAGCCGGTTACTTTTGTAGTAACTGATATTTTTTTACTTTTGTACTTTGCGGCAATTGTACCACATATGAAAAATTTCATTCTTTCAGTATCAATACTTATTCTTGCATTCCTGGCGGGTTCGTGCGGAAGGTCCGGAGGGCAGGATTCAGGCTACGTTTTTCCGGAAGCTGATTCAATCCCTGTGAACGAAGCTGAAAAACTGAGCCAGGAAGCAATCGACGATATAGTACAGAATATCAGCTCCCCGGTTGAAATGGCAGCCCTACTTCAGTCTTTACAGGTTCCTTTCTTTGCCGAGTACCTGGCATCAACCCAGGACGCGGAAAGCCTGAGTACCAATTTCCAGAAAGCCATTCAACTGGGCATATATGGTGCCGACCTTGGTTACCTGAATATCTATGAAAAGACAGGAACAGCTATTGATAACCTGACAACTATCAGCAAACTTGCCGATGGCATAAGAGTTGGTCAGTTTTTTGACTTTGAAACCCTTAAGAGACTGGCAGTGAACAAGTCAAATATCGATTCATTACTCTTCATGTCGGTTCACTCATATAATCAGATCGATGAATACCTGCGTGCAAATGACAGGGGTTACCTTTCAGCTCTGATGATCACCGGCGTGTGGCTTGAAGCACAATACCTTGCCTGTGAAGTTGTCAAGGATTATCCCCATGAGGAACTAAGGGACAGGATAGGTGAACAGAAGATCGTGCTGAACGACCTCCTTATGCTTATTGCACCATATAAGGATTCAGGGGCTGAATACAAGAACCTGTATGCAGATCTTGAAAGGATCAAGGATAAATTCAGGCCGGTTGAAATAACATATACACCCGGTGAACCTGAAACTGTTGAGCAGGATGGCCGTCTTGTGGTGATCCAGAATGAGAAAAGTGTGGTTGTCATTACTGATGAACAACTTTCAGACATTATTGATGTAACCGAAGAGGTCAGGAATAACATTATCAGAAATCATTGACAGACTATGAAAAGGCTCCTATTTCTTATTGCATTTACCATTTTCAGTATTGCTCTGCTTTCTGGCCAGGACACCCAGGAAATGGTTAGTAAGTGTGCGTTGAGCGCTGGTGAGAACACTACTTACCTGAAGGATTTTGTCATTAAACTGACTGAAGCAACAAAAGGGACTGAAACACCCGTTTATAAAGCAAACATATACCTGATGAAAGGCCAGAATTACCGGTTTACAATGTGTAACGGAGATAATTCCACCAGTGAGTTGTTATTACAGCTTTTTGATAAACAGAAGATGATAATCAGTTCCTATAACAGGGATACAAATAAGATCTATCAATCATTTGACTTTTCATGTAATAAAACAGGGCTCTACACCTTATGGTATAGTTTCAGGGATGGGAAAAAAGGGACAGGAGTAGGTGTCGTTTCACTTGTTAAATAGATATCTACAGTACTTTAATAAGTATTACCGATAGCAGCAAAACAGCAAAAATTAAATTTGCTGTTTTTTTATTCCTGAGGAATACCAGAAAGTGAGAGATAATATATGAAGCTGGTATCATAAAGACATAAATAATCTCATTCGAGACAGCAGGAACAAAGAAATATATCAGTATGGTTACCATCAGTATCCAGATCAACAATGAGAATGTCTTTCTCGACTTTATCTTCTTGGTGTTAAAGGATCTCAAAAGGTGAAACAGGGCCACCAGAATTATTGCGCCATTAAGAAGTGACAGAACAATGAGCTGCGGAGACCAGTAATATCCCAGTGTTTCAGTAATGACATTCTTAATTATCAATTCATTCAGCATATTAATATCGGCACCCGAAATATAATAGTATGAGTATAGCACAATGTAAGGCGCAACAAGGCCGAAAACAGATACGATAATTTCCCTGAAATTGAACGTACGTATCAGGGCCATCCCCGAAAGGACAATAAGGTAGAACCAGATAATATTGAAATAGAACAGGCTGCCAATACTCAAGAGCAGGCTGGCGTCAAAAAAATTGAATGCAGTTCCGGGTTTCCTGTATGAAGAGAGTATCCTGTCAATAGCTATCATCAGGAGCAGAGCCGCCGGTACTACCGGATTCAGTACCTGCTCTCCCGGCATAAACCCCGACAACAGTATACAAATGGAAGCAGGGAGGAAGGTTCTTTCATTAATAAAGAACAATCGAGTGTTGAAGGTAACAAGATATATTGCAAGAGTAAGTACAAGTATGAATATCAGGATAATACCCAACGCATCCTTTCCCTCCATAAAACGGAGCAGGATACCGTAAAGTGGCATAGGGTCTGTATCATACAGCGAAGAAGGAGCAACAGGCGCAAGTAAAGGTTGCATCCATACAGCCATTGCGGTTAAAAGCAGCACCAGGATAGTGCCAGGCCCAATTCCCCTGTATATCTTCAGTAACATATATTATTTAAGGTCAAATCCTATATCCTTCCTGTAATATTTCCCATCAAAATTAATATTTCCGGCACTCCTGTATGAAGTTTCAAGAGCTTCATGCATGTCATTGCCAAATGAGCTGATCGCCATTACCCGTCCCCCGGCAGTTACACAGCTGCTCCCTTTAAGAGTTGTTCCGGCATGGAAAACGATACTTTCTGCTACTTTCTCAATTCCGCTTATTCCGATACCTTTGTGATATGGTCCGGGATATCCGCCCGAAACAAGCATAACCGTAGTTGCCACTCTCTCATCTATCTCAAGCACTCTTTTATCCAGGTTTTGCTCAGCCACACCATTAAAAAGATCAAGAAGATCACTTTTTATCCTGGGTATCACAACTTCAGCTTCAGGATCGCCCATTCTTACGTTATATTCAATTACATAGGGTTCACCACCAGAATTCATCAGCCCGAAAAATATAAAGCCCCTGTAATCAATTCCCTCGGCCGAAAGACCTGCCATGGTCGGCTTAATGATCTTCTCCTCAACTTTCTCCATAAAACCGGCATTTGCAAAGGGCACCGGAGAAACAGCACCCATACCTCCTGTGTTCAGTCCTGAGTCTCCCTCACCTATTCTCTTATAATCCTTTGCCTCGGGTAACAGTTTATAGGAGGTTCCGTCTGTAAGAATGAATACTGATAATTCAATACCTGAAAGGAATTCTTCGATTACCACCTTATTGCCTGCATCTCCGAATTTTCCGCCGAACATAGCATCAAGTTCACCTTTTGCCTCATCAAGGTTATCCAGGATTACCACTCCTTTCCCGGCGGCAAGACCATCGGCTTTGAGCACATAGGGAGGTTTGATAGCCGACAGGTATTCCTTTGCACTGTCAAGGCTATCCTTTGTGAAGGTCTTGTATCCGGCCGTGGGGATACCGTACTTAATCATAAATTCCTTAGCAAAATCCTTACTCCCTTCGAGCATCGCTCCACGTCTGTCAGGTCCTATGACCGGAATATTATTTAGCTGCGGATCATTTTCAAAACTGTCGCGAATGCCTTCGACCAGAGGGGCCTCCGGTCCAACAATTACCATACCTATACGTTCTCCGAGAATAAATTTCTTAAGTTCATCATGGTTACCGGTATCCAGTTCGACATTTGTGCCTTCAGTTACGGTTCCTGCGTTCCCGGGAGCAATAAACAGTTTTTCAATTTTGTCACTTTTGCCCAGTTTCCATGCCAGGGCATGTTCCCTTCCACCTGATCCTATAATAAGTACGTTCATCCCGGTATAAAATTTTTATTTCAAAATTAGTATATCCCTGCAATTTTTAAAACTATTGTTTCTGACCAAGTGCCAAAGCCAGGTCTCCGAACAAAAAACCTTTCTCTTTCAGAAGTCCTATGGCGCTTCCCAGAATTGCAGGCAGCCGGCTTCCCTGATTATCGTGCAAAACAATAACCGAACCGTTCCTTGTCTTTCTCTCTATTATCCTCAGCAAATGCTTATTATCAATACTCTCATCAAAATCATATGGCATCAGGTCCCAGAAGACTATCCTGAACTCCTTCACAAGGCTGATGTACTGCCTGCGGCTTAAGGCCCCGTAAGGCGGCCGGAAAATATCCGACCCGGTTACCCTGGCACCCTTTCTGACATCATCCACATATCTGCCGAATGATGATTTTCTGCCGTTGAGATGTTGATAACCATGATTCCCGATACCGAATCCTTTCCCCGAAACATATCTGAATTCATCTCTGTTCCTCTCGACATTAATCCCTGTGAAAAAGAAAGTTGCAGCGATATTATTATCGCTGCAGATATCTGCAACTGCCGGTGTAATACCCGGCACCGGACCATCATCAAAAGTAAGGTAGATCCTCTTTTCTTTAACATTCATCCTTGTGACAGACCCGGGATAGAATGATTTATGAAAAAAGGGGATCCTGTAATACCTCATATCTAGCCGGGAAGATTATATATCTCGCCGTAATACTTGTTCAGATCAGGTTCCAGTTCCCTGTACAGGTTTTCCATTCCGTACTTGGTATATAGGTTTGCCACCGAGATCATTGTCTGCCAGTTCAGGGCAATAACAAGGTCAAGGTCATACCTTTTACCCCTTTCAAGGGATATCACGTAATCGAGGTACTTTCTTGATCTGTCGAGGACACGGTTAATCATTTCAAACGCCTTTTCATTATCTCCCAGTTTCAGGTATGCCTCAATAGTACTCATCGAATAGTAATCAAGCGGTATTTTATTCTCGGGTATAACCTCCAAACCTCTTTCAAGTGCCTTTTCTGCTTTCACACTGTCTCCGTCATCAATCAGGCTTATGGCCAGTAATCCAAACATCCGCCTGAAATTATTAAGCATCCGCCTGTTGTTCTCATCGAGGTAAACTCCAGGATCGCTGGCATTTCCCCACCTGAATTTGTTCATTACGTTATCATACATGGTCCTGCTGTCAATAGAACCTACCTCCCCGGGCAGTGTGGCAGCTGAATCGAGTGGCACCACCCTGTATGCCAGCCCTTCCATCTGAAAGTATTCATCCAGTCCCCGGTAATTTGAAGGGGGAACAGTAGTGGCATAATATAATGGCCGCCTCCAGTTGTTTGTAGCTATCAGGTCCATAATTGCAAGGTCATTCTTATAGAGTTCATCACCCTTATATTTCCAGACAATACTTGTAAGCATCCTTTCTTTCTGGTATTCCTTTACTGTTCCGTTTGAAAGGACAATGTTGGTATCGACCGGTATCAGGAACTCTTTGGCCGGAATATAATTATAATAATCGCCTCTTCCCGAGAGGTCGACCTTTGCACTTCTGTCATCCAACCCTGCATAATTTACAAGGTCTTTAATATTGAAAGGCTTTTTCACCTTATCGATTACAAGCAGTTGTTCCCTGATCCCGGGGAGATATTTTTCTGATGGCAGGGAAAAAGGTAACGGATCCGATTTATATGCCCTCTGTCTCAGCATATCAATATACCAGCCGGCAGAGAGGTAACTCAGGTTCGCCACCCTTACATCTGTTCTTATCCCCTCTACATCCTGCACATACCATACCGGGAAAGAATCGTTATCCCCATAGGTAAACAGGATAGCATCTTCGGCACATGAATTGACATAGTTTGCTCCTATATCCCTTGCCGTATACCTGTTTGAACGATCATGATCATCATAGTTCTGAGTAATATAAAGTACGGGGATGGCTGCAAAGGATACAATAAAGGATGCTGTTGCCGCTATTCTGTTGCCTATCCTTGATGCGAGTGCTTCATACAACAGGTAAAATCCCATTCCTATCCATATTGAGAATGCGTAAAATGATCCTGAATAAGCATAATCCCTTTCACGTGGCTGCAAAGGATACTGGTTAAGGTAAACCACAATCGCTATTCCCGTCATAATAAAGAATATCGCTATTACCAGAAAACTCTTCCTGTCCCGTTTGAACTGCCAGGCAAGTCCCATTAGCCCGAATATCAGAGGCAGGAAATAATACCTGTTCCTTGCAGGGTTGTTCTTCAGGTCGTCGGGCAATGATGACTGATCGGAGAGCCGGGAAGAGTCAATGGCGTCTATACCGCTTATCCAGTTACCATGCATTACATTCCCGTTACCCTGAATATCATTTTGTCTGCCGGCAAAATTCCACATGAAATATCGCCAGTACATAAATCCCATCTGGTATCTGAAAAAGAATTGCAGGTTCTCCCCGAATGTAGGACAAACAAGATCTTTCCTTCCGCTGCCTGTACTTACCGAGATCTTTTGTCCCTTTACATCGGCCCAGTATTGATATTCGCGAATATGGCTCTGATCGGTACTGTACATTCGTGGAAACAAAGTTGTGAACCGGTTATCATAGTCATAGCTGTTTTGGTAATACTTCTTGTACCGCCCATCCTCTTTAATATATCCTGCAAGTTTCTTCTTCACATTTAAAACGGGAGCCGAATAGTATGCACCTTTAACAAGAGGTGTACTGCCATACTGTTCCCTGCTTATATAATAAATAAGCGAGAACAGGTCTTCCGGATCATTCTGGTTCATTGGTGGTCTTGCGTTGGCCCTGATAATTATCATGGCGTATGATGAATAGCCAAGAATTATGATCGCACATAACGAAATAACATAATTCAGAATGACCTTCTTCCTCTTCAGAGAGTAGCGGATACCCCAAACCACGCCTCCTATCAGTAGGATCAGGTATACATACAGCCCCGAATTATATGGCATTCCCATGCCATTAACGAGCATTATCTCAAACCATCCTGCCGCCTTAATGAAGTAGGGGAAAAGAATGAAAACCAGGACACCGAGGATCAGCATCGAGACAAGCAGGGCTTTGACAAGACCCTTTGTTGAGTATTTGTATTTATTAAAATAAAAGACCAGTACTATGGCAGGTATTACAAGTAGATTGAGCAGATGCACCCCTATCGACAGCCCCATAAGGTAGGCTATCAGCATCAGCCATCTTCCGGCAAGGGAAGGGTCTTTTTCCTCTTCCCATTTAAGTATGAGCCAGAATACTACTGCTGTAAACAGAGATGATGTACCGTATACCTCCCCCTCAACGGCTGAGAACCAGAAGGTATCGGTAAAGGCATAACCCAATGACCCGATAACTCCGGCGGCAAGCACAGGGAAAATATTTTTCTTTTCAATTCCTTCCCTGCCGGAGGTTATTCTTCTTACCAAATGAGTAATTGTCCAGAAAAGGAACATGATCGTAAACCCGCTGGCCAAAGCCGAGAGAATATTTACCATCATCGCCGCCTTCGACTGATCTCCAAAACTGAAGAGAGTAAAGACCCTGGCCAGAATAAGGAAAAACGGAGCTCCCGGGGGATGGCCAACCTGGAGTTTCCATGCCGAAAGAATGAACTCCCCGCAATCCCAGAAACTAACTGTCGGCTCAATCGTCTTTAAATAGACTGTTGCCGAAATCAGGAATACAAACCACCCTGCAATATTGTTTAGACGCTTGTAATTACCCATCTTCCAAAAGATATTATATTTTATTGAGAGGTAAAGATATTCAATAATGGTAATTAAACTACAAAATATCTCCAGTCAACATTTTTCCAGTATTCCCCTGCATAATCTATTCCTATCCTTGCCCCTCTGCCCAGTTCCACTTTCCTTCCTGTATGCTCAAGCCATATCCTCCCTGAAGTTACCAGATCGTCTCCATAGAATGAGCGGCCGATACCCAGGGCTGAGGTAAGTTTTCCAGGACCGTTAAATCTGCCGGCACCTCTTATCAAAACTGCCTGAGGGTTATCTTTCTTACCTGTAACAATATTGAGCATCCAGTATATCCCGTATATCAGGTAAATGTATAACATGCCCCCTTCGTGATACATTATCTCTGTTCTGCCGGTCCTGCCCCTGCTCGCGTGACAGGCCAGATCTTCGCGGCCTCTGTATGCTTCAACTTCCGTTATCATGTATCTTTCAGCTATTCCTTCCCCGGAAACAAGAACAAGGTCCATCCCCGGCAGTTCTGGGGCCACTACCAGCACATCCCTTGTATAGAATGAACGTTCGGCCCTGCCTTCCTGTTTCTCAGATGGATTGACTGTCATAAATTGTATTAATTATTAATTTGCACCTCATAAAGAAGATGAGTTCGTTTTAATTCTTTCACTTTTTTAAATTTAGCTCAATTCTTCGTTTTTATGAAAAATAATCTTACTTTTGCACTCCCGAAATTACAGGAGATTAGCACTGTAAAGGATATTAAAAATTAAAAACTGGGAAAAAGTGGACACATTAAGTTACAAGACCATTTCTGCCAACAAAGCAACCGTTAACAAGGAGTGGTTAGTTGTTGATGCCGAGGGTGAGGTGCTGGGACGCCTTGCCAGTAAGGTGGCACAACTTCTCAGGGGAAAGCTCAAACCGAATTTTACCCCTCATGTTGACTGTGGTGATAACGTAGTTGTGATCAATGCAGACAAGGTTGTACTTTCAGGCAATAAAATGAGCGACAAGAAGTATATAAGGCATACCGGTTACCCTGGCGGACAGAGAGTCACCACAGCTGAAGAGTTGTTACAGAAACATCCGGTAAGGCTTGTTGAGAATGCGGTAAGAGGTATGCTGCCCAAAAACAAACTGGGCCGGGCTATTTACCGGAATCTTTATGTTTATACCGGCTCTGAGCACAATCATGAAGCACAGCAGCCCAGGAAAATTGATTTAGCAAACATTAAGT
>JBJKPH010000130.1:0-3712 GCA_046706585.1 Bacteroidales bacterium
CGATGAAGGAGTGAACTCGTACTGGGAAGGAAGGATAATGGATACTTTCTGGGGTCCTGACAAAGGGATCATCGATCATCCTGATTTCTGGTACTCCGACAGGGATATGTTAAGGTCCGAATATGTATTTTCGGGTCACAGGCAGGTAACCGACAATACCCCTCCGTCATGGGAATATCCTCATAGTACCTACGGTATGATGTCATATCAGAAAACAGCAACATGGCTCAATACCCTCGAAGGAATTATCGGTACCGAAGTTATGGATGATGTCTTCAGGGAATACTACCGGGAATGGGGATTTAAACATCCGTCGGGGAAGGATTTTGTTGATGTGACTAACAAGGTGGTAAGGGAAGAATGCGGTGATAAATTCGGACAGGATATGAACTGGTTCTTCGACCAGACACTTTATGGTACCGGAATATGCGATTACAAGGTGTCAGGTATATCTAACGGGAAGAACAGGTCTTTCAGGGGGATTGTTGAATCAGACTCAGGAATGGTAATGAGAAAGGACGACAGCAGCGGCGATACCATTTTTGTTTCAAAAGTCAGTCTTGAAAGGTTGGGTGAAGTTACACTTCCTGTTGAACTGCTGGTACACTTCAGGAGTGGCAGGGAAGTTAGGGAGAAATGGGATGGAATGTCCCGTTTTAAAGATTTTGAATATACCGGGAATGATGAGGTGGAATGGGCGAGGATCGATCCTGAAATGAAAATATATATGGATGTGAACCTGATGAATAATTCTCTTACTGTTGAACCTGATTATGTGCCGTTAAAAAAGGTGAACCGGGAATTTATCACCCTTGTAATGTTCCTTTCACATCTTCTATCACTTTAAACTGGCTGAGTCATGAAATTAATACAAGCAATAACGTCCGGGATAATCAGATCAATAAGGTCATATAAGGCAGTACTGCTGATCTGGCTGATAACTTTTCTGCTGTTATCATTGTTATCTGTTCCTCTGAAGAATTTACTGGTACAGCTAAACGGGAACAGTATGAGTACCGAACTGTTGAAGGAAGGATTCAATATTTCCTATTGGGTAGAACTAAATAAAGGGCTTGCCTCGATTGGCTCACTTGCAGGGATGGGTACCCTGATAGCATTACTGCTTTTTCAGCTTGTAAATGTTTTTCTGTTCGGTGGACTTTTCGATTCTCTCAGAAGTAACAGGAGCGGTTTTAAGGCAAGCGGTTTTTTTGGTTCGGGGGCAAGACTGTTTGGTTCTTACTTCGTGGCCAATATGCTGGTTTTCCTGATGATACTTGCATCGGCCGGACTTATTATCGGATTGCCGGTTGTAATAGTCAGGGGTACCGAAAGTGCCGGAGAAACTACCATGTTCAATGTGCTGAAATATATCAGGATCGTTTTTATTGTGGCACTGCTAATCTGTCTGCTGGTACTTGATTATGCCAGAGCATGGCTGGCCGCAAACGATCACAGTAAGGTGTTCAAAGCACTCGGTTACGGATTCAGGGCTACATTCTCATCATTTCTGGCCTCATTACTTTTTATGGCAGTTGTGGTGACTATCCAGGTCCTTTTCCTTTGGGGCGGAATTAAACTGATCGATATGTTTAATCCGCAAAAAGGTGGCGGACTGTTTCTCCTGTTTCTGCTGTCACAAGCACTTTTCATACTAAAACTATTCCTCAGGGCATGGAGGTATGGAGGCATAACCGAACTATATGAGTTGTAAGATCCTTCTTCGCTACCGACTTCGCTAAACCTTCGTCGGTCTGAGAAAGCTACGGAGGACAGGTGTGAGATTTAAGAAAAGGCAGAATTGATTACTGATAACCTTTCGCCATTTGTCTTTGGTCGTTTGCCGTAACAAAGGAAGAACGAAGACCCCGATTTGCGGGACCGAACACCGGTAGATCACAAACAAATTTATCCTCTTCATGTAAGTATTTATACTACTTCCAAAATGGGTTTAAATATACATTGATACCCCCTCATATACAGGTATTTTTGAATGAGTGTCAATTAAGGAACAATAATTAGTGTATGGAAACCCTTTATGATCGCCTTATGCATGATATCCGGTTCGAGGAGGGTCTTAATTCATGCATGAACTGTGGCGTTTGTACTGCTATCTGTCCGGCAGCCGAGTTTTATAATTATGATCCGCGAAAAATTGCAGATCTGGTTCAGTCAAGGAACGATGAGGCTATCCTGGATCTTCTGAGAAGTGAAACTATCTGGTACTGTGGTCAGTGTATGTCGTGTAAGACAAGATGCCCGCGGGGTAATACACCCGGTATGATCATCATGGCTCTCAGACAGTTATCTCAGGAACTGGGATATTTTACTGAATCAGAGAAAGGCAGGCAGCAGTTTGCAATAAAAAGAACTGTCGGAGATAATATTTTAAAGCACGGATACTGTGTGGCAAGTTATGTGGTCGATCCTGAATTTCACCCCGAGCAGGGACCGGTATGGGAGCATGTTTATGAGAATCTTGAGCACGTAATTGCCAGGTTTGGAGGAGAGCTGAATGGAGCGGAAGGTCCGCTTCGGGGAATTACACCTGAGGTTTTGCAGGAACTGAAAGATATATTCGTTGTTACCGGTGCACAGGCTCTATATGATGCCATTGAGAAGGCATCGGAAAAGAAGGCTCAGGAACTGGGTATGGAATTCAGGGCAACGGGAACCGATTTTGAATATTTCAGGTATGTATATTCAACCGACAGCGGTTGTCACTGTCAGACTGAAAATATTGAGTGCAGCTATGAAGATTGAAGGCAAGAAGAGGATATGGACTGAATTCCAGAAAGAAATACCTGATGATCATTTCTTTTATGTGAGATCGTGTATACGGCAGAGCTTTTTCCCCGGATCAGAGCAGTTCTTCCTTCGTTTCATGAGAGAGGATCTGGGTAAGGATATATATGAAGATCCCAGGCATACAACATGTACGGGTATAGGCTATCATGGAGATGTAGTGCCTTTTGATACGATCCAGACAGTAGTGGCCAGGCATTTTGCACTTGCTACAGAAAAAGGATATAAAAATGTGGCAATATCATGCGTCACATCTTTCGGTATATACACCGAGATACTTGAAACATGGAAGCATTTTCCTGAGACCCTGGAAAAAACACGCGAAAATCTCTTCAGGGCTACAGGCAGGGAATTCGAAGTGCCTGAGAGTATTACTCATGCCAGTGATATTATCTACAAATTCAGGGAGGAGATCGCCGGAAGGTCAAAATATCAGCTGGTCGACCAATATTCGGGAGAACCTTTAAATATAGTGGAACATATAGGATGCCACTATTCAAAGATGTTCCCCAGGTATGGGGTTGGAGGGGCTGAGTTTCCCCATGTGCTGGTTGGAATGATAGAATCATGGGGCGGAAAAGTGATCGATTATCCAGAGAGGCGGCATTGTTGCGGGTTTGGGTTCAGACAATATCTTGTACAGGCAAACAGGGGATATTCCATCTCAAATTCACAAAAGAAATTTGAATCGATGAAGCCTTATACACCCGATCTGGTCCTTGCCAATTGTCCGGGTTGTGCCATGTTCATGGACAGGTGGCAATATACCATAAAAGAGATGGAAGGTATTACCTATGGTTCGTATGGGCAGGGTATACCGGTACTCACATACGAGGAACTGGCAGGAGTAGTACTGGGATACAATCCATGGGATCTTGGTCTGCAGTACCATATGGTCCAGTCAGAA
>JBJKPH010000131.1:0-9628 GCA_046706585.1 Bacteroidales bacterium
AAGATTTTCCAAGAATATATTTATAGCCCTTTCCGGCATTATACTCCACCAGATACTTGTCAATATAATCCAGTATCTTGCTGTTCATCACCTGTTCCTCCTCTGCCAGTTGTCCCTGCAACTGGTCTCTGAGATTGATAATGTCCTGCTGCAATTGCATAAGATCCTGTTCCATCTGGGTGGCCGTTGCTCTTGTAACAAGTCCTTTACTCACTTTATCCTGATAGTCGTTGGCGCCTGTCTCGTACTGTTTGCCTTTAGCATTCAACTGGGCCTCAGCAGATTGTTGTTTAGCCATAAAGTCATCTCTCAGGTCAAAGTACATTTCAAAATTGAATATAATAGTATCTACATCCACGTATGCAATATCCCCGGCAACTATACTTTCGCTGCCGGTTGTATTTGCAGGTCCTGTCTCCTCATCCTTTTCACCGAACTCAATTACGAACAGTGCGATAACCGCCAGAAAGGATATGACACTGAGGATCAATGGTAACTTCTTCATCTTAAATAGTGTATTGGTTAAACGATAACAGGAGACAAAGATATACAAATAAATATATTATCTATGATGCCTTTTCAAACCGGAACGGGAAAAACCTGATCGCCTAGAATTCGGGACACGGAACAGCATGGTACCGTCTCCTGTTGGCGCCTATTGTTGAAGTAATGAACTGGTAGACCATCGATATCTCATGTGCTCCGCCTGTTGATCCGATCAGATTTGAGATAGTAAAATCATAGCTGTAGCCTATCTGCAGTGTCTCTGTTTTGATACCCACCAGTGCTATAATAGCATCACCTGCCTGGCTTGTGACAAAAGGTATCCCCCGGTACCAGAGCCCGAACATTATCGGGTCGCGATAATAGTACATCCCGATATCGCTCTGTGCAACCCTGTCCTGGTATCTCAGGTTTCCGGCAATTGATATTATCTCGGTGTACCTGTTTCTCAGGCGCCCTCTTCGCGACACCTGTATTCCCCCGAACATATTGAATTTGACCGGCACCTTGGCATACCAGTCGCCATAGAACGACACCCTGGGTTTAAGCAGGTGATCGAGGGTAAAGCCGGCCCATATTCTGTCATTAAACACCAGAACCGAAGTTGCAAAATCAACATCTGCAACGCTCTCGAAAGGCGGCGGGTTTACCGATGGTGTTGTTCCTGTGGCCGTTATCATATGGGTCCAAATAAGCTTTCCGTAGTTGAGACCAAGATATGTGAACTTAAAATTGATCCCCGGCCGTATATGCCAGTCCTGGTTCAACTGGATATTATAGGAATAGAGTAACCCGACATTTGTTGTGCTCAGGTCTCCCGAGCCTGCAACATCATAAGTTGCAAGGACACCTATCCCTGAGTTATAGCTTGGAAGATATCTGTCATAGGAGAAATTATAGGTATGAAACACCCCGGGTATTGCCGGCCACTGGTTCCTGTAGTTCAGCGAGATCCTGTTCTCTTCGGTACCTCCTGCGAAAGAAGGAGCCAGATAAAGCTGGTTAGCATAGAATTGTGAGAATTGCGGGTCCTGACCAACCGCAACCAGGTTAAGCAGTAGTAATAATCCTGTTAAAGAATATTTGATTCTTACTTGCAAGTCGTATCAGGTTTAGCCTAGTTGTAACGTACGAAAATAGTTATTTGTTGCCAATTTTCCAGCATTTAATGCATTTTTTCAACAAACACGACATTACAACTATCAGATTTTTGTCAACAATGGTTTATTATTGACGAAAGGAATAAAACTGATGATGAACATTAATGCAGGATCGGGACGATCCCATCACCACTTGGGCAGAAGGGTCACATCACCACCTTTAACAAAGCTCTGACCATTTTTGTAGAGACCCCTGACTTTCCAGATATATACTCCCGGGTCGGCCATGTACCCTTTGTAATATCCGTCCCATCCAATACTTAAATCACCCGATTCGAAAATAAGGATACCCTTCTTACTGAATATCTTAAGCTGGTACTGGGTAACTCCTGACCAGACAGGGTGGAATACTTCAGAACTCTGGTCGGTTGTAGCTGAGTAGTATCCTCCAGTCGGACCTCCTTCATTCGGGGTGAATGCATTCGGAAATATTATATAGCAGCTGTTGTCGCTGAATGCGTTTGTAATTGTCATGCTGTCGGTACATCCATATTCTGATATTGCCTTTAGGACGACGGAATAGTTACCTGGCTTGTTGTAGAAGTGTGCAGGTTCGAAATCGTTGCTTTTGCTGCCATCACCGAAATTCCACTCCCAGCTTACCGCTCCTTCAGAATAATTATAGAAGGCTATCTGTTCATCGGGGATCTCAGGCGATCCTGTGCTCACTTCGAACCTGGCCACAGGTGCAGGATATACAGTGATCTTCTGTTTCATTGCAGCAGTAAGGTTATCCTCTCCGAATACAATCAGAGATATCTCATACTCTCCCGGCTCGTCAAAGACCCAGACAGGGTTCATATCATCAGATGATCCTCCATCGCTAAACTCCCAAATACACGAATCATAATTAAGTGAGAGGTTAGAGACGGATATGTTCAGAGGCGTACATCCGGCGACCCTGTCGCACCTGAAATCAGCCACCGGCTTATTTGGTGCCAGTTGTTCCTCAAGAGGTATCTTCTCAGAAGCAGTGACATCAATGTCGCGGGATGCCCTGGTTCCGGGGTTTATCATCTTTATTCTCTCGTTTGTCTCTTCACTACCCGTTGCCGAACGACCGGCATGAGTACTTTGTGTAGTACTTTGGGTTGCCGGGCTTCCTTCCCTGTTAGTATCAGCAATTTCTTCCGATCCGTTTCCTGTACTGACAACAGATTGGGCAACCTGTTCCTGGTTCAGTAACTTATTAATAACAATATCAGGCTTGTTTACGTTACTCCCTGAAGGTTTAACTAAAAGAAGCATTCCTGCGGCAATACCTGCGGCAACGATAACTCCCAGGTAGTAAACATTGAAGCTGCCGGGCCTGAACGACAGGAACTCCCTGGTTCTCAGTTTCCTTTCAAACCCCTTCCAGAAGTTATCTGACGGAGAGTACTCATAATCCCGGAGTTTCTCCCTGAATAATGATTCAATATTCTTATTTTCTCCTTGCTTTTTCAACTCAAATGCTTTCCTGTTCTACCTGTATTCTTCCAGTTTTTTTCTTAGAAATGACTTTGCCCTTGAATATTGTGATTTAGAAGTATTTATATCAATGCCAAGCATTGTTGCAATTTCCTTATGTTTATATCCTTCAATGGCATAGAGGCTGAACACCATTTTATAGCCCACCGGCAGTTCATTCATCACTTTGTTAAGCTCTTCCGACGAAAAGGGAGTATCGGGAACATCCTGAACAGTGACCTCGCTGGTGTAAATCTCCTCTATCTCAATGTAATGTTTATGCTTAAGTGTCTTGTGATAATGTGTAATAGCTGTATTAATCACAATCTTTCGCATCCATCCTATAAAAGAACCCTCGCCGGAATAATCCTTTATATTGAGGTATATTTTCAGCATACTTTCCTGAAGTATATCCTCTGCTTCCGGCACATCCGAAGCGTATCTCACACAAATACCCATAAGAAGTCGCGAATAGCGTTCAAAGAGGCTTTCCTGGGCCCTCCTGTCATGCTTTATACATCCCTCAAGTATTTGCCGGTCGCTCATCATCATCATGACCAATTTAGAGACTTTTGTTGCATAAAAATGGTTGCATCAAAATCAACTGCTTCAAAATTATTTTATTTTTACCGATATACCAATATGCTACCATATTCACTGTTATGTGTTTGCAGCTGTTAATTTAACGTAAATATGTCCTAAATCATATATTCGTTCTGATAAAGGTCATATTTTCAATATTACATTTCTGTATATTTGCATTCTACCAAAACCAAAAAAGAAGTTCAGATGTTCAATAAAATGATCGCAGCAATCCTTCCTTACTTCCCAAAGAAGTTTGTCTGGATATTCTCGAGGCCTTATATCTCGGGTGAGACAATTGATGATGCTATGAAGGTTTCAAAGGATCTCAACAGCAAGGGCATTAAGGTAACGCTTGATGTTCTTGGTGAGTTCATTAATAATCTTGATGAAGCCGAAGCCAATAAGAATGAATATCTTGAACTTATCGACATTACGGAGAAAAATGGTATTGACGGCAATTATTCGCTCAAACCGACAAGTTTTGGTCTCCTGCTTGATAAGGATGTATGTTTCGGACATATAAAGGAAATAGTTGCCAGGGCTGCCTCGTACAATAACTTCATCAGGATTGACATGGAAGATTCACCCTGTGTTGATCTGGAGATTGAGCTATACAGAAAGTTAAAGGCAGAATTTCCCGCGAACGTAGGTTTGGTAGTACAGGCATATTTAAAAAGGACCTTTGACGACCTGAAAGGTATGATGGATATGCACAGTGAAGATCACCCTCTTAACTACAGACTTTGCAAGGGCATTTATGTCGAACCTCCTGAAATTGCCTACAAGAAATACGAAGAGATAAACCAGCATTATCTCGAAGATCTTGAGTTTTTGTTCAGCAAAGGTGTTTACCCGGGCATAGCCACACACGACAAGCAACTTATCGACGGGGCGTATGAACTTATAAAGAAATACAACGTTGCAAAGGATAAATATGAATTCCAGATGCTTTATGGTGTTACTCCCGGCCTAAGGCAGATGATCGTTGAAGACGGCCATACGATGAGGGTATACGTACCTTTCGGCAAACAATGGTTTGGCTATTCGACACGCCGTTTGAAGGAGAATCCCAAAATGGCGTCACACATTATCAAGGCTATATTCTACAGGGGATAGTCTGTAACAGGATATTTACCTGTTTTCCTTTCTTCTCCTTTCCATGTTCTGCCTGTATAACTCTTTCATTTTCTGAAATTCGGAAGGTTTTATACTTGGCATAGGTGATTCGGGCCTTTCGGGCAATCCTTTTGCAATAATATATATCACACCCGGAATAAAGGTTATCGGGTTCAGACTGATCATTTTGTCCGATGGTATCCCTCCCTTCTCGTAAGCATCTAATATCTGTTTTCTTCTCAGAACCTCGTAATTCGCCTGAGGATCTCCCAGGGAAGCGGCACTGTTAATTCCCTGGTATGTAGAAATTGCAATATTATTCTGTGCGTTTATCTCATCCCTTGACAACTGGTAGTCTCCGGTCATAATTTCGGTCCGCAGATCGGCTATAGCAGGGAAGACCACTACTTCTCCAACCGAAAGTGTATCTTCATTCAGAAAAATACCTGCAACCAGTCTTTTAACCGCGACGGTATCGGGTATTGTGAACAATGCATCACTATACCCTATGTATGAGAAGATAACCGTATCTCCCCTATCCAGGTATAGTGAAAATCTCCCTTCATCATCCGATACTCCTCCGTAACCTCTGTTAATTACAAAATGAGCATTTGAAAGGGGCATTGTTGATGATGCATCCATTACAACACCATTGACCAGGATATAATTATGCTGATCCTGACCCTGACCCTGGCCCTGGCCCATGGTCCTCATGACCGGAATTACCGCAATTATTAGTAATGCTAACCGGTATTTCATTTTTTTACGTTACGGTTAAGTATCAGTTCATCAAGGCTCCTTTTCGGAACATGATGTACTCCTTCGCTATCGCGCCAGTATTTTATTTCATTATTCTGCACCTTTTCAACAACAACTTTTTCTGCGGGTTTGCCCAGCGCCACAACCAGCAGTATCTCCCATTCGTCGCCAACAGATGCTGTTTTCCTGAGCTCTTCCCTGGCCAGTGAGGCTATCATACATCCTCCCAAACCCTTAAATGCAGCTCCCAGCATTATACTCTGTGCCGCTATACCCATATCTACCTGCAGTGTCGATTGTGATTTCTTATCGCCAAGAATGATAATATATGCCGAAGGCCGCTCACCCTCAACCGGACCATCCCACTCATTCAGGTAGCCTGCCCATCGTGTTGAAGGGAATATTGCGTTACAGTCAGCAGCGGTATTGTAGATCTGGAAGCGCAGCGGTTGCCTGTTGGCACTCGACGGCGAAAGCCTTGCAAGGTTTACCAGTTCCTCAAGGATGTCGGTTGATATTTGATGGTCCTGAACAAATCGCCTGCAGCTTCTCGATCTTTCAACCAGTTTAAAAAAATCCATAAATAATCTTTTTGAAGTTTAACTATATCCTGTTTCTTCAGCCTGAAGTTACAAAAATATCTTCCGGCATAGCCGGTATGAGATCTCTTTCTACGGCTTCGTAGTACAATCGCCTTACCGATTCACGTCCCTCTTTTCCCAGGCCTGCTGTAAAATCATTTACATACAGGCGTATATGATTTTCCATCACTTCTCTTTCCATGGTCACTGCATACTTTCTTATAAACCTGTAAGGGGAATCAGGATTTGCCATTGAGTGCCTGATACTTTCAGCTATTATCGTATCAACACGTTGTGCAATTTCTTCAGGAACCCTCCTGTTAACTGCTATACCCCCCAGGGGTACCGGTGATCCGGTAAATTGTTCCCAGTATTCACCCATATCCACAATTTTTACCAGTCCGCGCTTCTCATAGGTAAACCTGTTCTCATGAATTATCAGACCGGCATCAACTTCCCCGCCGAGCACTGCGTCCTCAATATCTGAAAAAAGGTATTCAACCCTGTTTACCGCTTCAGGCCAGGCAATCCTGAAAAGCAGGTTTGCGGTTGTATATTTTCCGGGGATAGCTATTTTCAGGCCATTGATCTCACTGCTGTCATACTTCTTCCCTGCCACCAGCAGAGGCCCGTTATTACGGCCAAGCGCACTACCCGAGTTCAGCAGACGGTATTTATCTGCAATATGAGCGTAGGCATGAAAGCTGATCTTTGTGATATCAGCTTCACCGGAAAAAGCTTTTCTGTTCAGTTCTTCAACATCAGCCAGATGAAAATTAAACCCAAGTCCGCAAGTATCGATCTTGCCATTTACCATGGCATCAAAAATAAAGGTGTCATTGGGACATGTTGAGAATCCTAGTGTTAGTTCCATTCTTTAATGATCTTTTCAATTAACCTGTTGATCCCTTCTGAAAGACTTTCGAGAGCCAGTGGGATATTCCATGCATCAGTATCTCTGATCTCCACCATATTCGAAATTGCCCTAAGCGCAATACATGGTATCCCTTTCATATTACAGGCATAATATACGGCCGCTCCCTCCATGGTTTCAATATCGGGATCAAAAACCGACCTTAGTTTTTGGATAGTATTAACCGAACCTGATACTGTATTAACTGTTATCGCCTTACCTGAAGTAAATAATTGTTCCGCAATTAGTGCGAGTGACCGGTCACAAACCAGTTCGCCCGGGAATACAGTCTCTCCCTCACGATTAGACCACTGCCAGAGAGGTACGAATTTTTCATCATCCTCAAGTCCCAGGTCGGCAAAAGTATCGGTTACAGGGAACATTAACGATCCGACAGGAAAACTTCCTGTGAAACTACCCGCTATACCGATATTGATCACAAGTGCAGGCAACGGCTTGTTATTCAGATATTCCGAGAGAGTCCATAAGGTTGAAACACTTCCTATACCCGTTACCAGTACTTCTGCCTGTAAACCCCTGAATGAGAGTCTGCCTCCATTAACTGAAACTCCTTCAAGCATCTTCAGGCATTCCGATTCCCCTTTTGTGGCAGCACATATTAATATTTTACCTGTCATAGGATATTAACATAAGAAGAAACTATTTGGTAAAGATATTGTTTTTCCCAATAAAAAAGTCCAATTTTGAAGCCTGCTTAAGCATTATTAAAATATTACTAATGATATACTTAACAAGGAGAGAGAGTTTCTGCGCCGCTCACAGGATGTTTAGTCAAAAACTGACTGATGAACAGAACCTTGGACTATATGGCCAGTGTTCTAATCCTAACTGGCATGGACACAACTATACTCTCTTTGTTACAATAAAAGGTGATCCTGATCCCGAACTGGGATACCTGATGAATCTCAGCAAGCTCAAGGAGATCATCCGGAAATATGTTATAGAGCCGGTTGATCATATGAACATTAATACTCAGGTCGGTTTCATGAAGGGCAAAATTGCTTCAACCGAGAACCTGGCCGTTGCAATCTGGGAGGTACTGGAAGGAGAGATCAGAAATGAAGGGGCAGAACTTCACTGCATTAAGATTGCCGAAACGGAAAATAATTACATTGAATATTATGGCTAATAAGAAATCAAGGGAAACAGGCCTGATCAATAATAGTTCGGGTTTTATCGAAGAAGGGGGTTACAGCAGGGTTGAGGTCTATAATGAAGAAAAGTTGCACAGCATGGCTGACCTCTACCATCAAATAATAGGTCACCTGGGTGAAGATCCTGAAAGGGAGGGGCTGAAAGATACCCCTGTTCGTGTTGCCAGGGCAGTACAATTCCTGACCCAGGGTTACAATCAGGACCCGCATGAGATACTGAAGGCAGCAATGTTCAGAGAGGAATACCGGCAGATGGTTATTGTAAAGGATATAGAGCTTTACTCATTGTGTGAACATCATATGCTTCCTTTCTTTGGCAAGGCACATGTGGCATATATCCCCGACGGATATATTACCGGCCTGAGTAAGCTGGCCAGGGTAACCGAGGCTTATGCAAGGAGGCTCCAGGTACAGGAGAGACTTACCACACAGATCCGTGATTGTATCCAGGATACGCTCAATCCTCTTGGAGTTGCTGTTGTAATAGAGGCCCAGCATATGTGCATGCAGATACGGGGAGTACAGAAGCAAAACTCGGTAACCACCACCTCATCGTTCACAGGTTGTTTCCTGAATAACCTGCAGACCAGGGAGGAATTTATTCATCTGATAGGCAAATCTCTTCATTAAAAAAATCACTATACGGGTATGAAAGCATATGTATTCCCGGGCCAGGGGGCTCAGTTCACCGGGATGGGTAAAGATCTGTACGATAATTTCCCGTCAGCAAAGGAAATGTTCGAAAAAGCAAACGAGATACTCGGTTTCAGGATAACCGATACAATGTTCAGCGGGTCGGAAGAGGATCTGAGGCAAACGAAGGTTACCCAACCAGCGATATTTCTCCATTCGACAATAATGGCATCAGTGCTTGGAGATGCATTCAGGCCGGATATGGTAGCAGGGCATTCTCTGGGAGAATTTTCGGCACTGGTGGCTAACCGTGCACTCTCTTTTGAAGACGGTCTGGTTCTTGTTTCGAGACGTGCAATGGCCATGCAAAAAGCATGCGAGGCACAGCCCTCAACAATGGCGGCAGTGCTGGGTCTTGATGACAGCATTGTTGAAGAGGTATGCAACAGTATTGACGATATTGTTGTACCGGCCAACTACAATACTTTCGGACAGATAGTAATATCGGGGTCAATAGATGGTATCGACAAGGCAATATCTTTACTTACAGGCCGCGGTGCAAAAAGGGCAATAAAGCTATCTGTGGGCGGAGCCTTTCATTCACCACTGATGGAACCGGCAAGGGTCGAACTTGAAAAGGCAATAAACAACACTCTCTTCAGCAGGCCCCAATGCCCGGTGTACCAGAATGTGAATGCTACAGGAGTCTCCGAACCCGATGAGATAAGAAAGAACCTGGTTGCACAGTTAACA
>JBJKPH010000132.1:0-1947 GCA_046706585.1 Bacteroidales bacterium
GTAAATTCGAATTCCGCCCACTGGAACCAGGTTATGGTATTACTGTCGGTAATGCACTCAGGAGGATCCTCCTTTCATCACTGGAAGGATTCGCCATAACCAGCATCAAGATCGAAGGTGTCGATCATGAATTCTCAACTATTACAGGGGTCATAGAGGATGTGACACAGATCATCCTTAACCTCAAACAGGTGAGATTCAAACAGGTTACCGATGGAATCGAAAGCGAGAAAATAGTTGTTACGGTCTCGGGAAAGAACCAGTTTACAGGTGGTGACCTGAATAACTACCTTAGCAGTTTTGAAGTACTTAATCCGGATCATGTCATTTGCAACATGGAACCTGATGTAAAACTGCAGATGGAGATAATGATCAATAAGGGAAGAGGTTATGTGCCGGCAGAAGAGAATCAACCTGTTGATGCCGAGTTTGGACTTATTGCCGTTGATGCTATCTTCACACCTATTAAGAATGTAAAGTACGAGATAGAAAACTATCGTGTCGAGCAGAAGACCGACTATGAGAAACTGCAGATAGAAATAACTACTGACGGATCAATTCACCCGAAGGATGCCCTCAAGGAGGCAGCCAAGATACTGATCTATCACTTTATGCTCTTCTCGGATGACAAGATAACTATAGATACAGACGATAAACTTGCAAATGAGGAGTTTGACGAGGAAGTGCTTCATATGAGGCAACTGCTGAAGACCAAGCTTGTTGACCTTGATCTGTCGGTAAGAGCACTGAACTGCCTGAAAGCAGCAGAGGTAGATACTCTGGGTGACCTCGTTAAGTTTAATAAGAACGACCTGCTTAAATTCAGGAACTTCGGTAAGAAATCACTTACCGAACTGGATGAACTGCTCGAACAGATGAGCCTTTCATTCGGAATGGATGTTAGCAGGTACAAGCTTGAAAAAGAATAAATAACAGGTAAGGATATAAAAAATGCGACATCGGAAAGGTTTTAACCATTTAGGAAGGACAAGCGCTCACAGGAAAGCAATGCTCGCAAATATGGCGACATCTCTTATCATGAATAAGAGAATTACTACAACAACAGCAAAAGCAAAGGAACTGCGTTCATATGTTGAGCCGCTTATAACAAAATCAAAGGACGATTCAACACATTCAAGGAGAGTCGTATTCAGTTACCTCAAAAATAAATTTGCCGTTTCGGAACTGTTCAGGGAGATATCTCCTAAAATAACTGACAGGCCGGGTGGATATACCAGAATACTGAAGATAGGGAACAGACTGGGTGACAATGCCGACATGTGTATCATCGAGCTGGTCGATTATAACGAGAATATGCTGGGTGAGAAAGGGTCGAAGGCCAAATCAACTCGCCGCAGAAGAGGTTCAGGCAGGAAGAAGGAAGAAACGGCTGTGAAAGAAGCTGCTCCTGTCACCAATGCTGAAGTTGCAGAGGAAGAAGAGGTGGTTTCTGACAGCAATGTGTCTGAGGAGGTTGAGACAGTTGATGAGACTGCAGAAGAGACCACGGAAGAGACGACAGAACAACCGGCTGCCGAAACAGATGATCAGCCGGCTGCCGAAACAGCAGAACAAACGGCTGACGGGAAGCCTGCAGAAGATGAGGTTGCACCTGCTGACGACAATGAAGCAGATACAACCGCTGCTGAAGAAGAAAAGAAATAAGAAAGAAGAAAAAAACAGGGGGCATTTAGCTTCCGGGGGATAAAGATCATAAATCTTTATCCCTTTTTTTTGTATATTTCAGGCTTGTAAAATTTTATAATTAATCAGTACTATGAGTCAGATAATTAATGTACATGCAAGGGAGATCCTTGATTCAAGGGGGAATCCAACAATTGAAGTCGAAGTGCTTACAGCAAGCGGAGATTTTGGCAGGGCTGCAGTCCCGTCAGGTGCATCAACAGGTGAGAATGAGGCCCTCGAACTCAGGGATGAGGATATGGC
>JBJKPH010000133.1:0-6803 GCA_046706585.1 Bacteroidales bacterium
GGATGGTCCTGGATGTTTTACCGGGCTGACCGTTCCTTATCATTATCCTCTTCAGGTCGTGCTGATCGATCTCCTGTGAGACCGGTTTCATAAAGTCGTATGTCAGGGGGTCGTTTATCCAACTGGCGGAAATAATTTCCACATTTCCCTCGAGGGTCAGCAGGTCGGGCCTTACAACATTATTCTGGGCTGCTTTCTCGGTAATGGTTGGGGCCACTTTGGGATTGGAGAACTCGACCCATACCCTGTACACGCCGTTGCCTATCTTTTCAACCGAATGGTCACCCATCTTCATCAGCGGCATCTGGTCAGCCTGGTAGAGAGTAAAGGCCAAATTCCGGTGGCAGAGTTCTTCGTTCATAAACCTCGGGGGAACTCTTCCCCTGGTCTTTTTCCAGCGACCTCCCATTTCAACTTTACCGTACTCGGGGTGGTCGAAAGGCTTCCAGTCGACATATTCGTCACCGAATTCAATATAATCATCAAAGAAGAAATCTCCTTCCTGTCCGGCTATCGGGCTGTTGGGGTCCTGTGTCTGTTCCTGCAACTCGGGACTGGTAAAATACTGCCTGCCGTTCCAGAGTTCATTTGAGAAAGATATCATTCCCAGACCGTCATTTGTCCAGTCGGTAAATCCTCCGTGTACGGTGTACAGTCCACTCCATATCACCAGATAGGTATAGAAGGGGAGTATCCTTTCACCGTTATGTCCCAGTTCGTCATAGAACCTGTTGTCGGAAGCAGGATAATCACCCAGTGCTTCGGCACCCGGTCCGCGAAGGATCATTCCTCCGTTATTATGATATGCCTGTACACCTGATATATTCGGGTGTGACATCAGGAAATCGTTTATTGCTTTGGCCTCGGGTAATTCGAAAGGATAGTCCATTGAGCCCGACTGCACATAATTAGGCTGCCAGTCGATCGCCCAGTTCCTGTTTGGATCGTAGCTTCCGGGTCCGTCTTCGTTGATTAGGCCGTCGCCGTCGTCATCAATTCCTTCCTGTCCCAGGAGAATATAATCACCTTTTTCACCGAAAGGTACAGGTTCCATAATCCTGGGGTCCCTTGAACTTATTCTCATGTTTCCTTCCCCGGGAACATACTTTCTTATCTGTTCGATCACACCGTTACCGTTAAGGTCGTTGGGTCCGTCTTCATCATAAAATCCGTCGTTATCATCATCAACAGGCACATGACCTGAGCGAGCTCCGCCACCGTCACCTTCCATGAAGTACTGACGGCCATCGGGATTAACCGTCGGGAAAATATAGAAGACCCGTTCATTGACCAGTTGAGTAACCTTGTCGATACGTCCGTAATTTTCCATCAGATACCAGATCGTGTAGAGACAAATCTCGCCTCCCTGGATCTCGTTACCGTGAATGTTGGCATCGATATACATTGCTGCCTTGCTCATTTCCGGTCCGGTCTCAGGGTTGTTGATCGTCATATACATTATATCCCTTCCGTCGTATGATTTCCCTACTGATCCCACTTTGAGGAATTTCGGGTAAGTCTTTTCAAGCAGTTTCAGGTCGCTCCACAATTCATCAACGTCATGCCAGCGGTTAAAATCGATCTTTACCTTGAACTGGGGATCGGAAGCATAATCCTGGGCATTTGACACTGTCGGTGCAGCTGTCATCATCAACATTATGACAGATACACAAGCTAAGGTTTTATATATTGTTTTCACTTTAATTTCCTCCATTTTGAATTAATTATTCTTCGATTATTTCAGTGTAATATTAACCTTATCAGAGCCTGCCTTCTGGGCAACAACCTTAAGTTCAATCTTATCACCTGCATTTCCCTTGATCAGCCATTCGTATTTCTGTACATTTCCTGAGCCGGCAAGTGCCTGGAAGAAGTTGGTCTTGGCATTTCCTGAAATTATTGACTCCGGGTCAACCTCAAGCTGTACCAGGGTTGGCTTTACAGATCTGGTAATAACACCTATATTGAGTGATGTAGGAAGAAATCCTTCATTTGCAACCTCGGCTTTGATCCTGAAAAGGCCACCGCCGTAGTTCATAACTTCTGTTTTTGAGATCCTGACCTTTGCATACAGACCTGACAGCCACACGGCATATTTAGCATGGGCTTCACCAAGGGCTGCAATTTCCGAGGCCGGGGGATTGGTTAACTCGTAAGGAGTAAAGCCTCCTATCTCAACCTCTCCCAGCATGGGGTGGTTAAATGACTTCCAGTCGACAAATCCTTTCTCACCTGTCCGGTCAAGATAAGCAAGGAACTCCTTATCGATCCCTGTTCCCTGAGCTGCTCCGCCTGCAGCCGGTGCACCTGATCCCATTGAACGCCCTGCCATGGCTCCCCTGTTTCCTCTGTCCTGGGTAGCAGCCTGTACTGCACCCTCATCACCTGCCGGTCTTCTTCTGGCCTGTGCTGCACCGTCGGTTCCGTTTATACACCATCCCGGTGTTGAGAATGAAAGCACACCGAACTGAAAATAGCCATACTGGAAAAATGTTCCTTTAGGATCTCTCACCGGGGGAGTAGCAGTTATCCCTGTAAGTTCCCTGTACATGTCACTTGCCTTCCTGAAATATTCCAGGTCTGCAGCGTTAAAGTTGGTCTCCGGGCTTCTTGATGGTCTTTGTCTTCCGGTGGGCTGGGCTGCCTGCTGGTTCTGACCCTGGCCTCTGCCGCCACCCATTCTGAACATACCACCGAATCTTCCGCCGCCACCGGTAGTAAACATCCCTACCTTATCTGCTTCAGAATAGCTGTTGTTGGCAAAGGCTATCATGTCGATATTTTTATCTGAACTGAGCTGACCACGGGTGTTGGGTGGTGTAATGAGATTATCACTTTCACCAAAATTCAGCATTATGGCGATATTCCTGTGTTTTATGATCCATTGCATAAGTGCAATCGACTCATTTTCACTTACCATGTGCCATCCGGCATCGTCCTGGAAATAAGGATATTCGTGCATAAAGTTCCGGTTGATATCAACACCGCCGGCCGGATCTTCATTGATAAATCCGTCATTATCGTTGTCAATACCTTCCCAGTAGATCGAATATGTTCCGGCTTCCCCTTTTTGCGGATCTGCTTTTCTCATGATCCTCGGATCGTCAGGGTCAGCCATATAGAGACCCGCTTCATCCTTCACTCTCATAAAAGTGATGAAACCATCCTTATTGAGGTCATCGGGACCATCCTCATCCATTCTCCCGTCGTTGTCACTGTCATACTGTGAATTGTTCAGTTTGCTCCCGGTTTTTAGCCCGGCGAACATTTTTTCTGCCCCGTCGGGATTAATCCTGGGCATAATGTAATATACATGCTCATCAATACTCTTCTTAACAGCTTCATCTGTTGCATAGTTCTTAAGAAGGTAATTAATGACCGAAATGGATATCTCACTTCCGATAAGATGATCTCCCTCATAGTTTGCACCAATAAGCATACCCGGTCTTTCGTCAAGAGGGGTTCCTGAAGGATTTCCAACAGTAACCACCCATATATCACGTCCACCAATCGTTTTACCGATCGATTCGATCGTGGCAATACTTTTGTTGGCGTTTACCAGATTCTTTAACTCTTTTGTCATCGCATCCCAATTTTGATACGATGAATTGTCCTGGCCCAGAACAGCCGGAGATAGAACCAGCATACCGGTAATCACAAATGTCAAAATAATTACCAGAGTGCTCTTAGTAGCAGATCTCACAAATTTATTCACTTTAGCCTCCTTTTATTTAGGTTTGTTTTTTTCGGAATGAATATTACAAAAAATAACCATCACCACGAAAAAATTAACATTTATTATCTTATTGGCAACGCCCCGAGGAAAAAGGTTGGTCCGGATCTGCGACAACGTCACATTTATCGTTGGTCCGGATCTCCGAATCCGGACCAGTAACCTTACCAGGTAATGTCGCAGATTCGGAGATCTGCGACAACGAGGGTGTATGGAGATCTGCGACAACGGGTGTATGGAGATCTCCGACAACGTCACATTTATCGTTGGTCCGGATCTGACTCGTAGAATTGGTCGTGATTTGTAATCGAGACCCGTGCAACTCGTCGAGCTCGAAACTTTTCAAGTTTCTCGGTTCCGAATCCGGACCAGTAACCTTACATATGATCTACACTACATTCCGCCGTTTATCGGATTGGCATCCATTGCATACATGCCTCTGCCATGAGTGGCTATTACAATAATATTATCACGCGGATGGATTATCAGGTCATGTACATATACCGACGGCAGGTTTGAGCCCAGGACATTCCAGGTTTTACCGTCATCAGCCGAAACATATACACCCAGGTCTGTTCCGACATACAATAATCCTTTTTTGACAGGATCTTCCCTGATGACGTTTACTGTTCCCATCGGGATATTACCCGAGATATCTTTCCATGTGGCTCCGTAATCTTCAGATTTCCATACATAGACTGTAAAGTCATCGTCCCTTTTGCCGTTCTGTGTCATATATACTGTTCCTTCATCGTATTTCGATGCCACTACTCTTGATATCCACCTGTCTTTTGCAATCCCTTCAATTATCTCTTTCCATTCACCGCCGTCATTCTTGCTAACCCAGAGACGGCCGTCATCCGTTCCCACATAAAGAAGTCCCTGTTTGAGGGGCGACTCTGATATTGTAAAAATAGTCTGGTACTTTATGTCTCCCATCTGTGCCGGATCGTTATGTGTGAGGTCATCGCTTATCTTTTTCCAGTTATCGCCGCGGTCGATCGATTTGAAGAGATATTGCATTCCATGGTATATTGTCGACGGGTTGTGCGGCGAGAGAATAAATGCTGCCAGCCACTGACCCCTTAGCCGTGGTTCACCTTCACCTGCTTTAGGAACTATGGTCTTGCTGGTCGATGGTCTTATAAACTGAGTAATGTTTCCATCCCTGCCTCTCCGTTCGATAGTATCAGGTTTGCTGAAATCGTCTCTTGTAAGAGTACCATAGAAGCCTGCCGAATAAACGATATTTGGGTCGGTAGGATCAATAAAGTGGTTGCTTCCTTCTCCTCCCGGGGCATTTTCAAAGGCAACAGTGGGAATATTATCCCTCCCGTTGTCAAGGATAACCTCACCCCGCCTGCTTCCATGGTCCTGTACCGAACCGTAAACCCTGAAGGGAGTGGCCATGTCATAATTTACGTTGAAGAACTGAACGGCAGGCAACCTGTCGTATGAGCTTAACCATGTTGCACCTCCATCCTTTGTTATGTGTACGCCCTGGTCGTTATTGCTGATCATGAACTGGTTGTCATTCGGATCGATCCAGAATCCGTGATTGTCCCCTCCGGCGTTGTTGAACCTTTCCCATGTCTTTCCGCCATCGTGTGAAACTGCCATGCTTACCCCCATAATATAAAGAGTGTTTTCGTCGGTGGGATCGACAGTTATCTGTCCAAACACCCATCCGTAGGTATTGCAGAGGCGTTGCAGAAGGGGATCGTCAAGCGAACTTACCCTTTCCCACGAATCACCCTTATTATCGGACCTGAATACCTGGGCACCCCTGATAAACCCGCATGACGGGATACCGTAGGTGTCGTTCATCTCTTGCTCTGTCGGTTCCCTGATCACTTCATAATCGTCGATATATGCGTACAGTATATTTGGATCAGTCAGGGCAATATCCACACCTATACGTCCCCGCTGTCCGGGAGGCATTAAACCGTTGGTTATCTCTTTCCATGTACTGCCCCCGTCAACAGATTTGTAGATCGAGCATCCTGTATAATCCGGTTCAGTCCTGGGATCGTTCCATTTTTTCCTTATCCTTTCCCAGGTAGAAGCATACAGTATGTTCGGATCGGTCGGGTCCATGTCAACATCGATTACACCCGTAAGGTCATCAATCTGGAGAACGGGAGTCCAGGTAACACCCCCGTCGGTGGTTTTATACAATCCTCTTTCCTTGTTGGGTGTCCATTCGTGTCCCGAGACTCCAACGTACACAATATCCGGATTTGTGGGATGAATGATTATCCTTGAGATTGTATTTGAGTTTTCCAGTCCCATATGGGTAAAGGTGACTCCTTCGTCAGTTGACTTATAAATACCACATCCGGCCTGGGAACTTCTTAATATGTTCGATTCGCCGGTTCCCACCCATATTATCTTCTTATCCGATGGAGCTATGGCAATGTTGCCAATGGATGATGTTACTTCCTTATCGAAAATGGGAGACCACGATTCACCTGAATCGTAGCTTTTCCAAACACCGCCTGAAGCACTGGCTGAAAGGATATAGTCTCTTTCAGGTGAAACGGCAACATCGGTCATCCTGCCACTTGTGTTCTTTGGTCCAAGGAATTTCCATTCCAGGTCCTTGTAAGGTGATGAGTTTTCCATGGCCAGGTGTGTCGCGAAAGCCTGGAGGCGGTCCTTTCCATCAGCAATAATTACAATTACCTTTGGTTTGCATGATGGAATGATCATAAGGATCATTGCAAGTGCCACTGATCCAAGGGTCAGCTTTTGATTCTTCATTTTCAATTCTCCTTTCAGATTTTGGATTACTTTGAATTTGATTAGTGTTGATTGTTTTGATACTGAAATATAGGAAAAATATTGGAATGATGGAGTATTAGCTCTCCCTTGGAACCTTATCCCCCGTTTGTCGTTAGCCGTTGCCCTTTAGCCCTATTCCATTATTCCAGTATTCCCTGCCTGCCGGTCTCCGGCGGCCAAAGCCTTTGGCGACGGCACGCAGGCGGGCAATATTCCACATTCCAAATAAAACCATAGTACATAGTACATAGTACATAGTACATAGACCATAGTACATAGACCATAG